>JAZANE010000018.1:0-2646 GCA_036228785.1 Chloroflexota bacterium | reverse complement strand
ATTGATAAACATGATAATGAAGGTAGAGTGATTACCTTGGAATATGATGATTTTTTTATAGTTACTGTTTATACGCCTAACTCCAAAAGAGATCTTTCAAGATTGAACTACAGAGAAAAAGAATGGGATATTGATTTTCTTAATTATTTAATTGAACTAGAAAAAATTAAACCAGTAATATTTTGTGGGGACCTAAATGTAGCTCATAAAGAAATTGATTTGAAAAATCCTAAATCTAACGAAAGAAATGCTGGTTTTACTATCGAAGAAAGATCAGGTTTTGAAAATATAGTCCAACATGGTTTTATAGATTCTTTTAGATATTTCAACTCAGAAGGTGATAATTATACTTGGTGGAGTTATATGGGTGGTGCTAGATCAAGAAATGTTGGTTGGAGAATAGATTACTTTTGCACATCTGAAATCCTCTCTACTAAACTTAAGTCATCAAATATTCATTCTGAGATACTAGGATCTGATCATTGTCCTGTAAGTATTGATATAGATTTTTAGGAATGAATTATTGAATAAACTATCTAATGAAAAGTCAGAGTATTTACTCCAGCATTCAAACAACCCTGTTAATTGGTTTCCATGGGGAAAAGAGGCTTTTGATAAAGCGAAGTTAGAAGATAAGCCTATTTTTCTATCTATTGGGTATTCAAGTTGTCATTGGTGTCACGTTATGGAAAAGGAGTCTTTTGAAGATATAGAAACAGCAAAAATACTGAATCAGAATTTTATTTCTATAAAGGTAGACAGAGAAGAAAGACCAGATATTGATTCTATATATATGGCATCGATTCAAATGATAAGCGGTGGAGGTGGATGGCCTGCGTCAATTTTTATGAATAGTGAAGGTGTTCCATTTTATGCAGGGACATATTTCCCAAAATTTGATAGACACAATATACCAGCTTTTAGATCAGTTTTAGCAAAAATAATTGAGATTTATCAAACTAACAGAAAAAGTGTAAATGAACATTCATCAGTTGTTTATGATTGATTGAAGAGTTTTTTTGATAACATTTCAAAAAATGAGATAGCTCTAAATAATCTTTATCCAAAAATTCAAAAACAAATAAAAGACACCTTTGATTATGAAAAAGGAGGTTTTGGGAATTTTCCAAAATTTCCAGAAACTTCTAAACTTGAAATTCTATTTATGTTAGGAAAAAAACTAAGATCAAATGAGTACTACGATATGGTACAACTCACTTTAGGTTCAATGATTAATGGAGGGGTTTTTGATCAGCTATCTGGAGGTTTCTCTAGATATTCAACTGATAGAGATTGGAAAGTTCCTCATTTTGAAAAAATGCTTTATGATAATGCTCTAATTTTAAACATTCTATGTTTTTCTTTGATGATTACTAAAAATAAGCAAATCAGAAAAGCTTTAGATCAAACAGCTGATTTTCTAGAAAAAGAAATGAAATCTGAGAAAAATTTATTTTATTCAACACAAGACGCAGATTCAGAAGGTAAAGAAGGTGAATACTATACATGGTCTTTTGAAGAGCTTGAAAATATATTTTCGAAAGATATTTTTGAAATCATTAAAGATTACTGGAATATAACTAAAGATGGAGATTTAGATAAAAAAAATATTTTGTATGTTACTAAATCTTTGAAAGATATTTCTGAAGCAAAAAATATTTCTGAAAAAGAGTTAGAAAGTACTATTCAATCTTCTAAAGAAAAATTAATAAATATCAGAAATAAAAGAATTAAGCCCAATACAGATAAAAAATATATTAGCTCTTGGAATTCGTTACTTTTATCCTCCTTATGTAGTACTTATAACGTGACGGGTGATCATAAGTTTTTGAATCAAGCAATTGATACAGCTAAATCAATTCTACAAAATTTTAATAAAAATAATAATCTTACTCATACAACAACAGGTGATTTAGGATTTCTTGAAGATTATTCATATCTCACTAAAGGATTATTTGATCTCTATCACTCATCTCAAGAGTCAAAATGGTATTATCTTGCAAAAGATTTATGTGATGACACTATAAATCAATTTTGGAGTAAAAAGGATAAGATATTTTACGATACAGCTGAATCTAATGATCTAATTATTAGACCTAAAGGTTTCTTTGATCCCATGATTCCAAACTCAGCTGCTATAGCTGCTCAAAATTCATATAAATGTTATAGATTTACAAATGATGAAAAATATCTAAAGATTGTTGGGGAATCAATGAAATCAGTTTCAAACCTAGTTGATAAAAGTCCATTAGACCTTCCTTCCTGGTTTAAGCTATATTACTTGATGGAAGAACAAAACACAGAAATATTTATATCTGGAGATACTAGAGAAATCTTTTATAAAGATTCATTGAGAACTTTATTATCATCCTATATGCCTAATACCATTATTATTTCTAAAGATACTAATAATCCAGATTTTTATCTTCCAATAATGGAAGGAAGAAACCAAGATGAAAAAAATAAAGTTTATTTTTGCCAAAACTATGTTTGCGACCTTCCAATAGATAACCTAGATTCCTTGAAAAAAAAGATAAATGAATTAAGTGGAGCCTACTTATCAAAATAGTACTTATAGAACCAGAAATACCTCATAATACAGGTAATATAATTAGGCTTTGTGCAAACATAAATGCTGAATTGCAC
>JAZANE010000017.1:0-5652 GCA_036228785.1 Chloroflexota bacterium | reverse complement strand
ACCATCATCATTAGTCTCAAGAATAATTTCTTGAAGTATCAATTTTGGTCTAAATTTATTCTCATACAAATATTTGATCTCCTCACAACTTTCTGGAAGAGAAACTAATTTAATGGTGTTTTCTTCTTCATTGGAACAACCAATGAATAAAAATAATACAGTGAAAAGTGTTGTGAGAAATATTTTCATATAAAAATTATAAATGAATCTTTGAAATAATTATTCAACAACAATAATTAGATTTACTGGTGGGCGATGAGGGACTCGAACCCCCGACCCCCTCGGTGTAAACGAGGTGCTCTAGCCAACTGAGCTAATCGCCCTTAGGTAAATAATATTTTATCAGTTATAAAATAATAAAAGACAATAATCATACTTATTTATCAAATTATTTATATTATAAATTCAAAAATCCATAGAACTGATAATCCAATAATTAAAGTAAATAAAATTGATTTTGAAACAAAAGCTACAACAATTGCAGCTAAAGCGGCATAAATTTTAGGATTATTTTCTGAAAACATAAAATTATTGTTACTAGTAATTATTGAGTTGATAATTATAGGAGTTAATACCGCTATTGAAACGTACTCTAATCCGCCCTGAATAAAATTTGGTAATTTCTTAGGCATGATTTTAGACAAAGGCAAAAACCGTGTGGCATAAGTTAATATTCCAGATAAAAAGATAACAGACCAAATCATTTTATTCCCTTTCTAAAATTTGAAATTAATACTCCAATTATTATGCTGATAAGCGCAGAAGTTATAATCCACAAATTCCAAGGTAAATCTCTCAATAAAATTGAAAATAAGGCACTCATAATAAATACGATTAGCTTAATTTTAGTATTTATTGAAACTACTACTATAGCTATAAAAGATAAAGGAATTACATATTCTAGATTAAGAGAATTTGGGATTGATGGACCTATGAAGATTCCAATTAATGTTGAAATTTGCCAAGATGTCCATAATGTTATTCCACTTCCCAATAAATGAAAGTGCATATATTTAGTTTTTTTCTCTTCAGAAAATCTTTTATATGAAATTGCGAAAGCCTCATCAGTTATTAGGTAAGATAATATTATTCTCCATTTTAAGGATAATTTTTTTAAATAACTTGATAGTGAAACTCCGTATAAAATATGCCTTAAGTTAACGATTCCTATAGTTCCAACAATCATGAAGCTTGGAGTAAAAGTAGAAACTAATTGTGCAAAAACAATCTGGCTAACTCCTGCAAAAATAATTATTGATAATAAATATGTTTGGATATTTGTCAATCCAACTTCAATTCCTAAAATTCCATATGCAATTCCGAAAGGAAAAACTCCTAATTGTAAGGGGATTTCTTGCAAGCAACCATTTTTGAATTCTGAGAATTTAGTCATTTATTTTCATTCCTATGACTTAAAAGAAATTATGACTTAGTCTTTCTAAAATTCTATCTGCTTCTAATTGATCATATCTATCTAAATTTCTAATTGGATCTCTAGAAATATTATTTTTAATTATTCCTCTTTTCCAAAAAAAATATTTATATGCGCTCACACTATACATGAATTCAAAATTTAAAGCTTCAAGCATCTTATTCCATACCTCGATTGCATCTGTGCTAACTTCTCCTTCTTTAGATTCAGTTAGCTTATCCCATAAAATTCTATGAGCTTCAAGCATATGTCCAGATGGCATAATTCCATTTGAACCTCTTCTGTATTCATCTATGATAAATCTACCACCAGCCCCACCCATAATTGACTTTAGGCCTTGTTTGCAATTTTCATTGATAATTGAGTGCATTTGAGAGGAATTAGCACTTTCTTCTTTTAGAAAATCAACTCTTTCTATTTCATTAATTATTTTTATTAAAGTCTTTGTAGGAACGGAAGGTCCTGCAGGCATTTTATTATTTTGAACCCAAATATCGCAGTTGATTTGTTTTGATATCTCTTCATAAAAATTATAAAAATCAGTATCTGATGAGTATCCTATTGGAGGCATTGTCATTACAGAAGATATTCCTAATTGTTCTGCATATTTTGAACGTTCAATTACATGATGAATTGAGTTTCCTGTTACTCCAGCGATCAAAGGAATTTTTCCTTCGGTTACTTTTACTGTTTCTACTAATATTTCATTCTTTTCGAAATCAGATAGTTTAGAAGCCTCAGACACATTCACTGGAAGAAGAATTCCATCTGTTTTTTTTTCAATAAAATATTCGATGCATTTTCTGAGAGAAACAAAATCAATTGATAAATCTTCGTTGAATGGTGTTACAGGTATACTATAAACTCCGTTGTAATTATTATTTTTCATTATTTCTCCTAGTAAATTAGCTATATGTAATATTTATTTATAAAATGAAAACATGATTTTTTATAGTTTACTAGATTAAGTTTAAATGAATTCAAATATACAAGGAATAAAAATAGGGCATTGGACAGATTTAGATAATAAAACTGGTTGTACAGCAATAATATCTGATATGCCTCTTGTAGCATCAATAGATGTTAGAGGAGGTGCTCCAGGAACAAAAGAGATAGCTTTACTCGATCCTATTGCTTCTGCCCCAAATATTAATGGGATAATGCTAACAGGCGGAAGTGCATTTGGTCTTAATGCTTCTGCAGGAGTAGTTAGTTACCTTGAAGAACAAAACATAGGTATAAAATTTGGAGGCAATACAATTCCTTTGGTTCCATCTGCTGTGATTTATGATTTAGGGGTTGGATCTTCTAAGGTGAGGCCTAGTTTTGAAGAAGGTTATGCAGCCGCTAAGGAGGCAAAAAAAGAATTTTTGACGGGAAAGGTTGGAGTTGGAACAGGATGTACTGTAGGTAAATTATTAGGTAAGGGTTTTAGCATGGAAGGCGGCCTAGGGTTTTCTTCCCATACTTTTTCTGACGGTACTATTGTTTCTGCACTTGTTGCAGTAAATGCTTTGGGTTCTATTGTTAACCCTGAAAATGGTCAAATAATAGCAGGACCAAAAAGAGATGGAAAAATTTTTGATTCTTTAGATTTATTGGTAAACGGGAAGCCTCAAAAAAGAGGATTTGAAAATACCACAATAGGTACAATTATGACGAATGCTAAAATTTCAAAGGTAGATTGTAAGAGATTGGCTGTAGCTGCAAATGATGGTCTTGCCATGTCGGTTAGACCTTCTCATACATCTAACGACGGGGACTTGTTTTTTGCTTTTTCTAACAGTCAAATAGATACAAAACTCAGTATAGATCAGTTATTTGGAGCTTCAATTAAGACTACTTATCAAGCTATAAATAATGCAATTATTGAATCTAATTAGTCTTTACTAATTTTTGCATTGATCTTAGCTCTCTTTTAGGGTTAAGAAATTGTCCATAATCACTATAAGAGACTTCAGCAACATATATATTCCCCTCAGAATCAACACAAATACCATGAGGTGAATAAAACCTTCCTACACTTGGACCATAACTTTCTTTTCCAAGTCTTGAAAGCAACTTTCCAGATTTATTAAAAATTGAAATTCTTGGCCCTAGGTCTGTACCTGTGTCGTTAGAAGCTATACCTGAAAAATATTCTCCTACATAAAATATGTCTTCTTTACCTCTTTTATCCACATAAATACATGCAGCTCTTGATAAATTTATCCATTGGTTGATGTATTTTCCTTCTTGATCAAAGATTTGAACTCTATGATTTTCTCTATCAGCAACATACACTAATCCTTCACTATCTGTAGAGATATTATGAACAATATTGAATTGCCCTTCTCCTGTTCCAGATTCTCCCCAAGAAAACAGATATTTACCATTTTCATCATACTTATGAACTTTAGCGTTTGAATATCCATCGGCGACATAAAAATTATTTGTAGATTCATCAACCGCTACCTGAGTTGGAACTGCAAATGGCAGACCACTCATTTTTTCAGCCCTTTCTCCTTCTTTACCTAATTGAAAAATAAGATTTCCTGAAGGATCAAATTTTCTGACTGTGTTATCTCCTGAATCAACACAATAAATATTATCCGAGTTGTCTACACTGATTCCATGGGCATTAGAAAAAGTATTTTCTCCCCAAGATCTTAGATAGTTACCTTCTTTATCAAAAATAATTATAGGCTTTGTACCTCTGTTAAATACTATAATCTCATCAACGCTATTTACTGCTACAGAAGTTGCCTCACTAAGCGTCCAATTATCAGGTAAATTACCCCATTCTAATCCACTTACTAAGAATTTGAAAGGACTGGATCCCATAGTAATAGGATCTCCAGACCTTTCCATTTCTTCATGGCTTGGTAGCCCATATTCTAAATTTTCTTTATTTTCATCACTCATTTATTTTCAATAGGAAGATCTGAGTTTCCCCATTCTATCCAAGAACCATCATAAACTTTTACATTATCATAGCCTAATAATTCTTGTAATACAAACCAGGTATGAGTAGCTCTTACGGCTGTTTGGCATAAAGTATAAACTGCTTTATCAGTTTTTATACCTTTATTTTCATAAATACTACTCAATTTATCTGCCCCTAAAAATTGGCCACTAGCATCTACAGCATTTACCCAGTTAATATTTTCTGAACCAGGAATATGACCTCCTCTGTCAGCTCTAACATCTTTACCTGCATATTCATCAGGACTTCTTGTGTCACAAACAATTTTTGAAGGATCATCAATAGAATCTAAGATTTCTTCCCAGTTTGCAATTATGTTAGTGTTTGGAGTTGATGTGAATTTATAATTTGACTTTGAAATAGAAGGACTATCAGTGCTTATAGGATAATCGTTTTCAGACCAATAAACCCAAGCTCCATCTAATAACCTAGAGTCTTTATGCCCATAAACTTCTAACGCCCACAATCCTCTTGAAGCCCATAGATTACTATTTCCATCATAAAAAATAACAGTATCATTTTCATTTATACCTACTGATGAAAGAGCCTCAGCTATATGATCCCCTGAAGGTAACATACCTTTAACCCCATCTTCAGCTTCCCATTGAAAAACTTCGTTTGGAGTCAATCTAACGGCTCCAGGAATATGACCTGAATCATATTCTTCTACTTTTCTAACGTCAATTATTTTTACATTTTCTAAATTTTCATTTAACCATTCAGCTGATACTAATTTATCTGTATTTGAGTAACCTCTTTGGTCAAAACTTGAGTCAGAATCTCCTGATGAACATCCAAAAAATACTCCAATTATAAATGTTCCAATTATTAATAACTTTTTCATAAGTTCCCCCTTATTTTAATTATTTTTTGTTAATGTTATTTTCCATTCACTGTTATCAATTTCGTCTATTTCAACCTCATAACCTCTTTTCAGTGCTTGGGGAGGAATGGTAGATAAAGCAGGTGAATGATCAGTAATTACTTCTAGAATATTTATATCCTTATTTGAATCTAATTCTTCATTAGTCTTTAGCATTGGATAAGGACAAATTTCTCCTCTGAGATCTAATTTTCTAGTTTCTTCATTACTCATTTTTATTCCTTTTCTAACGTTATGTGCCAAATATTTTCTGCATATTTGAATTTAATTTTTATTTTTTTTTCAACAGCCTTAGGAGGTATATATTTCACAAGTAATTCCTCCCCAGTTAATATCTCTATTTTTCTACAATTTCCGATCCCACCATTACTA
>JAZANE010000016.1:0-7234 GCA_036228785.1 Chloroflexota bacterium | reverse complement strand
TCAAACAGACTATCAAATGACTCAAATAGAAATATACTTTTGATTGAAGCTGGAAATGATTATAGTAATGAAGAGTCAATTCCTGAAAATATATATTATGGACACGGAAACCTTGATCTCCCTGCATCATATGACACTGATCCTCACAATTGGTCTTATAGAGGAGAAAGTACAGACGGTGGCCCAGAAATAAGAATACCTAGAGGTAAAGTAATTGGAGGTTCTTCTTCTATTAATGCACAGATATTGTTAAGAGGTGTAAGAGATGATTATGATAGATGGGCTGAGTTTGGAAATGAAGAATGGACTTTTGAGAAAGTTTTACCATATTTTAAAAAGTTTGAAAACGACTTAGATTTTTCAGATGATTACCATGGCCAAGATGGTTATATAAAAGTAAAAAGAGTACCTGAAAATGAATGGGATGATATTCATAGAGCTTTCTATAATTCATGTATTGATTACGGATTTCCTTCGTGCCCAGATCATAATAAACCTGACTCCACTGGAGTTGGGCCTTTAGCTTTTAATCAAATTGATGGTGTTAGGCAAAGTACATCACTTACTTACCTTGCAGATATAAGGCATAGACCAAATCTAAATATTAAGAGTAATACATATGTAAGTAAAATTTTGTTTGATGGTACAAAAGCTATTGGATTAGAATTACAGTCTAAATCACAACAATTTGAAATATATGCAGAAGAAATAATTCTTTGTGCGGGAGCAATAGAATCGCCTAAGATCTTATTAAATTCTGGTGTTGGTGATCCTGATAAGTTTATAAATCATGGAATAAAACCAGTAATTGACCTACCAGGAGTTGGTAAAAACCTAAGAGATCATCCAATGGCTTACATTGGATGGGAACCTAAATCAGATTATCAAAATCCAACTACAAATTATTCAAGAGTAGCTATGAGTTTAAGGTATACATCTAAAAATTCAAACTTTAAAAATGACATGATAGTTTATATGAACTCAAGTACAAAAAATAATGGAAACCCTGAAGTCCCAAACGGAATAAAAGCAAACTTAACTCTTAACTTAGAAGAGAGCTCGGGAGAAATATTTCTAAACGAACAAGATCCTTCTGATTATCCAAGACTTTTTTATAATTATTTAGATACTGAAAATGATGTTAATAGATTTATCGAAGGAATAAATATTTTAGAAGAAATTGGAAATCATAATGAATTTCAAAAATATGTAGGAGATATGATTCATCCTAATATTGATATAAGAAAAGATGATAAACTACTAAAAAAATGGTTGCATGGAAAGATGGTTACGGGGCACCATAGTAGTGGAACCTGTAAAATGGGTAATGATCCGTTAGCTGTAGTTGATCAATCAGGTTCAGTTATTGGTGCAGAAAACTTAAAAGTAGTTGATGCTTCAATTATGCCTGATTGTATAAGGGCAAATACAAATGCTACAGTAATGCTTATTGCAGAAAGAATTATAGATTTATGGAAATAGGAGATTTAAATGAGTAAGATGTCTGGTGGTGATGCATTAATTAGTTCTCTAGAAAGAGAAGGAGTTGAAGTGATTTTTGGACTACCTGGAGTTCAAATGTACGGTGTTGTAGATGCATTAAGAAGGAATAAAAATATTAAGATGATTGTGCCTAGGCATGAACAGGCAACCTCATATATGGCTGATGGATATGCAAGAGCTAGTAGAGGAATTGGAGTTGCAATGGTTGTACCAGGTCCGGGTCTATATAATGCTGCTGCTGGTTTATCAACTGCTTACTCTTCTAATTCACGAGTTCTAATGATAGCAGGACAAATACCTAGAGCAACTATTGGAAAAGATATGGGAGGCCTTCACGAAGTTAATGATCAATTAGAGACAATTAAACCTGTAACTAAATTTCAAAAAAGATTACTTAGACCTCATGAAATCCCTGCAGGTGTATCAGAAGCTTTTAAGCACTTGAAAAATGGAAGACCTAGACCAGTTGAAATAGAAATGCCTCCAGAAACTATGGTTGAAAGTGAAGAAGTTCAATTACTAGAAGCAGCAACACTAGAAAGAGTAAATCCAAAAGATGAAGCTATTTCTGAAGCTGTAAAACTTATTCTTAGCGCTAAAAATCCAATTATTTATGCAGGAACAGGTGTTATAAGATCAGAAGCAGAAGATGAGCTTAAAGAATTAACTGAATATTCAAATATACCAGTAGTAACGAGTGCTGCTGCAAAAGGAGTTATATCAGACGAACATCCAAATTCATATGGATCTGGTCTAACTGGAGAAGGTCAAATAAAAAAAGTTATGGAAAGTAGTGATTTAATTATAATTTTAGGATCTAGATTTGCTATAAGATACCCTGCTGCTGAAAATACAAAAAAGATTCAAGTTGAAATAGATGAAACGGAATTAGGGAAATTTCATAAAGATGTATTACCAGTTGTTGGTGATGCAAAGATTTCAATTAGAAAACTAATTGATAACTTAAAACAAATGGGTGGAACTAAATTAGATTCTCCTGCATCTTCAGTCAAGAAAGTTAGGGAAATTTTAGATTCAGGTTCTGAAGGGTTACAACCTCAACATGACATAATAAACTCTCTAAGAGATGGTATGCCAAGAGAAACAATATCTGTATGGGATATGACGCAGATGGGTTACTATTCAAGATATGCATTCAAAACATACAATACATCCACTTATTATGATTCTGGATATTCTGGAAACTTGGGATGGGCATTCCCAACCGCTATAGGAGCAAAAGTAGCAAAACCTGACACTCCGGTTATTTCAGTTTCTGGTGATGGTGGATTTATGTATAATGTTCAAGAATTATCAACAGCCGTAAAATATGGAATAAATGTTATAGGTATAATTTTTAACGATGGATATTATGGAAACGTAAGAAGAGATCTTGAGTTAGATTGGGGAGGGGACTATGAAACAAGTTTTGTTAACCCTGATTTTGCTAAAATGGCTGAAACTTATGGAGCCAAAGGTATTAGTGTTAATGATCCCACTAAAGTTAATGAGGCCATTGAAGAAGCTATTGATGCAAAACAACCTACTTTAATTGATGTAAATATGATTGATACCAATGAGGTTCCAAGACCATTTGCCGGAAGAGCACCTTGGACTTTACCACATGATGAATTATTAGACTAAGATCAACTTAGTATAGTTATGAAAATTTTGTGTAGCGTATAATAAATTTAATGTTTAAATTATATCTTTTCTATGAACATTAGAAATTTTTCTATTATTGCGCATATTGATCACGGAAAATCTACTTTGGCTGATAGATTTATCGAGTATACAAATACGATATCTGAAAGAAATATCAAAGATCAAGTTCTTGATACTATGGACCTTGAAAGAGAACGTGGTATTACTATCAAGGCTCAAACTATTCAGTTAAATTATCAACTAAATAATGAAAACTATATTCTAAATTTAATTGATACTCCGGGTCATGTCGATTTTACATATGAAGTATCACGATCTCTTGCTGCTTGCGAAGGAGCTTTACTTCTTATAGACGCAACTCAAGGAGTTCAAGCACAAACTATATCAACCGTTTACCAAGCAATGGACCAAGATTTGGTTATAATTCCAGTTATTAATAAAATCGACTCACCACTTGCTGAAACTGAGAAAATTATTAATGAAGTTACAGATATTCTAGGATTTACAGAATCTGAAATATTAAAGGTATCTGCAAAAGATGGAACTGGAGTAGATAAGCTTCTAGAAATGATTGTAGAAAAAATCCCATCTCCAAAAAAATCAAATTCTGAAGATGGGCTAAAAGCTTTGATATTTGATTCAATTTATGATTCATTTAAGGGAGCTATAGCTTATGTTAAGATTTTTAACGGAAAAATTGAAAAGGGTCAAAAATTATATTTTTATAATTCTAAAACTGAACTCGAAGCTATAGATATAGGTTACTTAAGGCCTAATCAAGTCTCTTCTAAAATCCTTGATACAGGTTATGTAGGTTATGTAGAAACTGGTATAAAAAATCTAAAGGATATCAAAGTAGGAGATACTATTCTTGATGTAAATAATAAAACATCAGAGCCATTGATTGGATATAAAGAATCATCACCTACTGTTTATACAGGATTGTATCCTGTAGATTCAGATAAATACCAAGAACTTAGAGATGCACTAGATAAACTATATTTGAATGATCCTAGTTTAGTATATGAACCAGAAACATCCGCTGCTTTAGGTTTCGGATTTAGATGTGGTTTCTTAGGAATGCTTCATATGGAAATTATCCAAGAAAGACTCGAAAGAGAATATGATCTTGAGCTAATCACTACAGCACCTAGTGTTACTCATAGCGTTTATATGAAAAATGGAGATTTAAATAAAATCCAAAAACCTTCTGAATGGCCCGAGAATCAATTTATTGACCATATAACTGAACCTTGGGTGAAAACTACAATAATTACTCCAGAAAACTATATAGGTAAAGTAACAGAGTTTCTGTCTACAAAAAGAGGTGAGTTTGGCCAAATAGACTATATTCAAACTAGTCAAAACTTAACTAATCAGAGAGTAATCATAACTCATTTCTTGCCTCTTTCTGAAATACTAATAGATTTTTTTGATGGATTGAAATCTTGCTCGTCAGGTTATGCTTCAATGGATTATGAATTAATTGATGAAAGACAAGCAAATTTAGTTAAATTAGATATTTTAGTAAATCATGAAAATGTTGATTCTTTGTCATTGATTACAGAAAAGTCTAAAGCTCCATATAAGGGTAGAGAACTTGTTAGCAAACTTAAGGAATTGATTCCTAGACAAATGTTTCAAGTTCCAGTCCAAGCAGCTATAGGAGGAAAAATCGTTGCTAGAGAAAACATTAGTGCTTTAAGAAAAAATGTTCTAGCTAAGTGTTATGGTGGAGACGTTACTAGAAAAAGAAAACTGCTTGAACAACAAGCAAAGGGCAAGAAAAGAAGAATGAAAATGATAGGTTCAGTTGAGGTCCCTCAAGAAGCTTTTATGGCAGTATTAAAAATTGATTAATATTTTTCTAGTATAAGTTTTGAATTCTTAAGGAAAAAATTTGACGCCTTGACTAATCCTTCAGGGTTACCAGTATCAAAATGATAACCTTCTAAAATTTTTCCAGATATTTCAGATATTTCTAGGTTAGAACCTAATGCATCTGTAAGATTAGTTTCCCCCATATCATTGTCAATAATCTGATCAAAAATAGAATAATCTAAAATATATCTTCCTAGTATACCAATATTAGATTTAGCCTCTTCTAATTTTGGTTTTTCTTGGAGTGAATTTATTTTATATCTGTCACTTTCTTCATCAAATCCTACAATCCCTTTATACTCAATTTCATCTTTTCTTAATTTATTTAATCCAATAACACTTCCACCATATTTTTCATAAACAGTCTTCAACTGAGCTAATGCATTAGGTTTTGAAAAAATTAGATCATCAGGAAGAATAACAGCGAATGAATTATCACCTATTATTCTTCTAGTTAACTTGATTGCGTCACCAACTCCTTGTGGTTTTTCTTGAAGTAAAAATCTTATATCTGATGAGTTAATTATTTCTTCAATATTTATGTTCTCCGATATACCATTATTATTTGATTTATTATTATTCTCAGTAAAATAGTTTCGAATTGAATCCATTCCATCACCAATAATAATTAATATATTTTCAATACCTATTGATATTGCTTCTTTAACAGCAAAATGAACTATAGGAAAGTTCCCAACCGGAAGCATAGCTTTAGGAATAGATTTTGTTACGGGTAAAAGTCTCGTCCCAAGACCGGCACATGGAATTACAGCCCAATTAAGATTACTAGTTGTCATGAATAATAATTATATAAATTTTCCCTCTTGTCCCCATGATAAATATAAAATGAAAAAATAGCAAAAATGATACTAATAATATTAATGTTGGATTATTATATAAATCATATGAAAAAAGAATATTGTAGTGTTTATTAATGAAAAAAAGTCTAGGACAAAATTTCTTAAGAAATAAAGATACAACAAAAAAAATAGTTAAATTAGCTGACTTTAGTAATAATATAGATATTTTAGAAATAGGGCCTGGAGATGGTGCGCTAACGGATCATTTATTAAATTTCTCCAGCAATATTACTCTATTAGAATATGACCAAGATCTTATAAAACCACTAAAGAATAAATATAAAAGATCTAATCTTAGGATTATTCAAGGAGATGCAAGAACTTTTATCATAAATGAGAAAAAAAAAGTTAATGTAATAGGTAATTTACCCTACTATGCATCAAATATAATTATAAGAAATTTCATGTTTCAAAAAACAGTAAATTCTATGGTATTTACTGTTCAAAAAGAAGTTGGAGAGATGATAGTTGCAGACGATGGGAAAAAGTCTTTTCTTAGTGTATTGATGCAAACTTATTGTGAAGTTAAGAAATTATTAGTTATTAAAAATATAGAATTTTATCCAATACCAAAAGTTGATTCTATGACAATAAAATTAATCCCTAAATCTATAAAAAAAGATGATTCCTATATAAATTTTATTAGGGGATCATTTTCAAATCCAAGAAAAAAAATTTCTAATTCAATTTCTATTGGATTAAATCTAAAAAACCATTACACAAACCTTATACTTGAGTCAAATAAAATTGATCAAAATATGAGACCACAGCATTTATCATTAGATCAATGGGAAAATTTATACGAAAGTTATAAAGAATTAGATGTTTAGCTTAAGAAGTTTCGCAAAATTAAATTTAGGTTTAGATGTCATAAAAAAAAGAAATGATGGATTTCATGATATTTCATCAATTATGTGCAAAATTAACTTATTTGATCAAATATACTTTGAAGAATCCAACAATAATGAAGTTCTTCAAAAAGGTATTCCTAAGGAAAAAAATATAGTTTACAACGTACTGCAGTACATGACAAAAAAATATTCACCAAGTAAAAAGATAAGAATCATAATTGATAAAAAGATACCTTATTCTTCTGGTATGGGTGGAGGCTCCTCTAATGCAGCAAGTGCGATTCAAGGCATAAATAAAATATTAGAATTGAATCTAGATAGTAAAGAGAAATTTGATATTGCCTTAAGATTTGGGTCTGATATCCCTTTTTTTCTCTCAAACACATCAGCCTTAATTTCTGGTAGAGGAGAAAAAATAAAGTTCATAAAAAATCCCAATATTTTAGATTTGATAATTATCTGTCCTTTTTATCA
>JAZANE010000015.1:0-15646 GCA_036228785.1 Chloroflexota bacterium | reverse complement strand
TACCCATTCATGATCTTCTGAATATTTCAGATTTTTTGGAACTGCACTCATTTTTTTCTCCTGTAAAATGGAAGCTTAGTAATTTCTGCTTCAAGATATTTTTCTCTTACTTTTATTTTAACTGTATTACTATTATAATTGAATTTCTTATTGAGTTTTCCTATAGCTATCGCTCTCTTAATTCTAGGAGAATGAGTCCCTGATGTGATTTTTCCTATAATTTTGTCGTTTATATATATCTCATTTCCTTCTCTAGCGATACCCCTATCCTTAAGAATCAATCCAACTAGCACATCTTCACCCTCTTTTATTTTGTCTCCATTTATATAATCGTAATTAATATAATTTTTACTACTAGTTTCAAGCAACCTTCCTAATCCTATTTCATAGGGATTTGATTCTTTTGTGATTTCGTGTCCATATAAATGAAGACCAGCTTCTACTCTTAGCAAGTCTCTGGCTCCAAGCCCACATGGATTTATGGATAATTTATTAAGATTATCCCAAATTGTACTTGCATGACTATTTTGGAAAATTATTTCAACTCCATCTTCTCCTGTATATCCAGTTCTAGCAACAAAAACTGAGACCCCTTCAATACTAATTTCTTTATGTCTATATCTGCCCAAATTGGCTAAACTATTATTTGTTATGCTGTTAATTTTTTCTATTGCATTGGGACCTTGAATAGCTAGCATCCCTGTTTTTTCTGTAATATTTTCAATCACTGAATCGTTATTAATTCTATTAATCCACTTTAAATCTTCATCAGTATTTGAAGCATTTATTACTAATAAAAATTTTTCATCAGATATTTGATAAACAATTAGATCGTCAAGAATCTCTTGTTTGTCATTAATTAATAATGTGTATTTTGCAATTGAATCCTCTAAAGAATCTATGTTTATCGGTAACATTTTTTCGATAAGATCTCTAGAATTCTTTCCAGAAACTTCAACTCTTCCCATATGAGAAACATCAAACATTCCTACATCATATCGTACAAAATTTGATTCCTTGATTATTCCGTCTGGATAATTAATAGGCATCTCCCATCCAGCAAAATCAACAAGCTTTGCATTATGTTCTTTATGTTTTTCTAAAAATATAGTTTGATTCATCTAATTAAATTCCTCTTGTATTATGATATTTTGTTTGTATATTCCAGGCAATTCAAATCTTTGTGGGAACTCTTCAATTAGAGGAAAATTATTATATAGTTTATTATCAATCTCCAGTTGCTCTAAACTGAAGTTACAATTTTCTGTTGCATCAAGTCTTACAAAATAGTTCCCCATTCCATTAGGCTTAATAAGTTGATTTATAGCATATCTATTTTTATTGATTTTTTCTGGAGCCATTTCTGATTTAGATAGGGCAACTAAGCATTCCCCTAAACCTAAATTATATAAAAATTGCCTTTGACTCATTATAAATTTATTTAATAATCCTATTTCATTAAAATCATCACTAATATCTTTCATATCTACCTGAAAAGTGATGTCCGACTTTCCTGGTGAAAAAAAATAATTGTTATAAAAATTATGATTGTTTATTACACTCATAAATGACTTTTTCTTTCCACTGTAAAATAAATCTTTCTCATTCATTCCATAATCAATAGTTAATACATAACCCTCAGAAATAATTGATTGAAACTGTTCCTTTACTTGATAGTCTTTACACATTATTTCTACATCAGCATTAGTTATTTTTTCATTTATTTTTTTTAATCTTTTTTCTATACAATTACATGAAGCCAGATCTAATACTTCGTTAAATTTATCGTTTTTAAGTTCAACATATTTTTCGTATATTTTTCCATCTATAATTGAGACTAAATGATGAGGAATTGCGTCAAAAAGTTCATTTGATAAGATTATGCTTTTTGATTTATTAAAATTTTTATAATTTTCAACTTTATAAATATAATTAGATTCATTTCTATCTATTGCTTTATATGTATAGTTTTTTTGATCAAAAAAACTCAATGCTTTTGTAATGTCAAATGCCAATGTACCATTTCCAGCTCCAAATTCATAAATTGTAATTTTTTCATCAGTATTAAAGCTTTTGATAAGATGGTCCAATAAATAAGCTATTAGATATCCAAATAGAGGGTGAGTTAAAGGAGATGTAGCATAGTCCTTAAAATAAGAATTTTGCTCATTTCGAGTGAATGAATAATATCCTTTTTTTCCATATAGGCATAAATCGATAAATTCTTTTGAAGAGATTCTTCTTCTTTTTGATATTAAATCTTTTAGATATGCTTCAAAATTAATTTAATCTAATCCCTTTGATCAATAGGTATATATTCCTTTGCTCTTTCACCAGTGTACTGAAGCAATGGTCTTATTAGTATATTATGACGCATTTGTTCTAATATTTGAATAGTCCATCCCGGGATTCTTCCTACTGCAAATATAGGTACAAATAAGTCTTGAGGTATACCTATCAAGTAATATACAGCGCCGGCAAAGAAATCTACATTAGCGTGGATACCTCTTCTTGCATAAGGAGTCATTGCTTCTTGAACTGCTAATAAAATCTCATACCAAGCGGTTTCACCCATTTCTTCACTAAGCCTCTTAACACCCTCTTTTAGATGTTTGGCCCTTGGGTCTGCTGCCTTGTATACTCTGTGCCCGAATCCCATAACTCTCTCTCTGTTAGCTAATAGAGTTTTAACATGATTTGCTGCATTATCTGGTGTTCCAACATCTTTTGCTAACTCCATTACCCCTTCTGCAGCTCCTCCATGAGAAGGCCCTGATAGCGCTGCTATACCTGCTGTTATGGCACCAAAGAAATCAGCATTCGTTCCTGTTACTACTCTAGTTGTAAATGCTGAAGCGTTACATCCGTGATCCGCATGAACAACAAAATCTGTATCCATTAGTTTAGCTGTATCTTCACTAGGCTCTTTTCCTTCAAGCATATATAGAAAGTTAGCAGCATGAGATAAAGTATCGGAAGGTGGAATTGGGTCTAATCCTTTTCTCATTCTATTGTGTGCCATGACTATAATTGGCACTTGAGAAGTAAGTCTTATTCCTTTTCTTATAATTGCATCTTCTGAGAAATCATCTCTATCTTCATCAAATGAGGATAAAGTAGAGATAGCTGTTCTTAGCACATCCATAGGATGTGAATCTTTTACAATATCAATTACATCATAAATCTCTTTAGGTAGTACCCTGGAATCTTTAAGTGATTTGTCAAAATCTTTAAGTTGTTTTTTATTAGGCAGGTCTCCGTACATCAGTAAGTAAGAAGTTTCTTCAAAATTAGAATTTTCGGCAAGGTCATGTATACTAAAACCACTATATTCTAATACACCTTCTTTTCCATCAATAAAGGTTGTATTAGTTCTGTCTAGATAAACTCCTTGTAGTCCTCTATTAAGTGATACTTCTTTTTCAGCCATTTAATTCCTCTTTGAACAAAACTATATATCGTTTTCAGTTCGTTTATATATTCTTACTTCTTACATGATACCTAATAATAGGTAAAAAAAAAAATTATTTTATAAAGAAATTAATTTTTCTATAAGTTCATCTTTACTAAGGCTACCTAAATCACCAAGTGACCGAGTTCTTACAGACACAGAATTAGATTCTATTTCTTTGTCTCCAACTATGATCATAACAGGAATTTTTTTCATTTCGCTGTTTCTAATTTTTTGACCAAGCCTTTCGTTTGTATTGTCTAAATGCGCTCTATATCCAAGATTTATAAGATCATTCATTAATTCTTCAGAATAATTCTGATGTTTATCAGAAATAGGAATAATGTTAACTTGTTTAGGCGCTAACCAAAAAGGTAAATCTCCACCAGTATGTTCTAATAGTATTCCTATAAATCTTTCAATCGAACCAAGCATAGCTCTATGAATAACCACAGGTCTTTCTTTTTCTCCATCAGAATTAATAAAATCTAAATTAAATCTCTCTGGCAAGGAAAAATCCATTTGAGCTGTTCCTAGCTGCCACTCTCTACCCATTACATCAGGAATAAAGATATCTATCTTAGGGCCATAAAAAGCACCCTCTCCATCTACTTCTTCAAAATTTGAATCAAACTCACGAATAACTGTTCGTAATTGCTCTTCAGCTTTATCCCACATTTCATCACTTCCTGCCCTTTTTTCGGGCCGTAAGGAGAGTGTCATTCTTGGCTTATCAAATCCAAATGCTGAATAACTTTCTCTTAACATTTCAAGAAAGCTTTTTATTTCATTCCCAGCATCTTTTGTAGAGCAAAAGATATGGGCATCGTCTTGAGAGAATGATCTAACTCTAGTCAAACCATGGGTAACTCCAGATCTTTCGTATCTGTGAAGTCTTCCAAAATCCGCTAATCTTATAGGCAGGTCTCTGTAGGATCTAAGTGTGGACTTATAAATAACAGCATGTGCCGGGCAATTCATTGGTTTAACCCCAACTTCATTTTCATCGATTTCCATCATATACATATTGTCTAAGTAAAAATCATAATGCCCAGAGGTTTTCCATAGGTCAGTTGAAAAGAGTTGTGGAGTTATGACTTCTTGGTAACCATATTTATCATATAAATTTCGAACAAATTCAATTAATTTATTATAAATAAATGCTCCGTTTGGTAAGAAAAATGGATTTGCGGGGCTAATAGGGTCTAAAAAAAATAGATCTAAAGAGGTTCCTAATTTTCTGTGGTCGCTTTCAATAGCCTTCTGTCTTTTATCTAGGTAATCTTTTTGAAGCTCTTCACTTTCCCAAGCTGTACCGTATATTCTTTGAAGCATTTTATTATTTTCATCACCTCTCCAGTATGCACCTGCTGTAGATAATAACTTTAATGCTTTGATTTCTCCTGTCTTTTCAATATGCCCACCTCTACATAAATCTCTAAACTTACCATCTGAATGGCTGTACTCAGTAATTATTTCTTCTTCAGACATTGAGTTTATTATTTCTATTTTGTAAGGATTATCTTTGTAAACCTCTAAAGCTTCAGACCTAGAAAGTTCATTGCATTCAAACTTAGAGTTTCTTTTCACCGATCTTTTCATTTCTCTTTCAATGGCGATAAGATCTTGGGGCGAGAATGTAATATCTATATCAAAATCGTAATAAAAACCATCTGTGATTGGAGGTCCTAGTGTGATTTTCGCATTTGGATATAACTTTAGTACAGCCTCAGCCAATAGATGAGCTGCTGAATGTCTTAAGTTATGTCTATATGCTTCTAGATTTTTTGTTTCCATATCCACATTATATTATTTTTATTCATACCTAGGGACATTATGTTTTTTCAATATTAAATCTAGTTCTTTTATTAATCCATTTGAAGGTTTTTTTGAAGGGGGTCTAGGTGGACCAGATTTTAAGCCTACTAACTCCATAGCAACCTTTATAAAAGGACCTTCTCCTCCGGTTTCCTGAACGACTTTTCCTACCCACTTCATCCAATCAGACTTAAATCCACCCAATAGATTTTTGGCTTTTGTATAGTCCTTTTCTTTAAGTGACTGCCAAATCATTTCAGGATATTCAGGCCAAAAACTACTAAGATGAGTAATAAATCCAGATGCTCCATAAATATTACTTAAAATATGATTCCCTGAGTTATCAATCATGTTTATTTTACTTGAGTATCTTTCCAACCCATCTCTAAAAAGTTTTATGTTTTCATGGCTCCACTTAATAGAGTTTACATTTGGTATTTCCACTAGATGATCTAACAATTCAAAGTCCATAACAAATCCATCCCACCAGGTGTGATAAATCATTAAGTTTACATCTGTTTCATTTGCCACTCTTTCAAATAGATCTATTACATCTTGTTTTGTTGGCATGTAATAATAAGTTGGTCCAAGTTGGCAACCATATATTCCGTTCTCTGAAGCAGCTTTAGCCATCTTTATAATTTCTCTCCAGTCAGTATGTTGGATTGAAGTGAGAACAGGGACTTTATTGTCGACAGATTCAACTGCTACTTTCATTAGTTCTATTCTTTCTTCAACATTTAGCACAGGATGTTCTCCTCCTGCTCCACCTATGAGTAATGTTGAATTTTTGTTTTTTAGACCTTTGCTGGTCATAAATTTTAAGTTTGCTTCGAAGGCCTTGTAGTCTATTGAGAAATCATCCTTAAACGGGGTTGCAACAGCTACCATTGGGCCTACAATTAATTTATCGACTGACATTATATTTCCTTTTATCTAATATTTTATTTGTAAGAAGCGAGTACTTAAATGTAAGTTTCATTACATTTGTTGCTTAGAATTTCTGAACAGTCACAATTCATACATTTACATGGATTGCATTTACAAAATTCATTTTTACACTGTTCTGTTTTCATAGATTATATTCTAATCTTTTTCGATGATAAAAAAACATTATTTTGATTTTACTTTTAATAGAATAACCATAATCAATAAAACTAGTAAAAATAAAACTCCTGGAATTATTATAGAAATATTAACATCTGAAAAAAAAATCAAATAAATAGTAGCAACTATAAGGCTAATAAAGCTAATAAATAAGTTTATTTTGTAAAAATTCATATTTTTTTTTCTATTTCTTCTACTATATATTTTGCATCTTCTGCAACGCCTATAAATTGAGCTGATTTTGAGGAATACATCCACTGTAGTCCCATAAAATAAAGACCAGAATAATTTGTCACACCTCGATTTTGTAAAGGGTGATTATTTTCATCTGTTATATTTAGATCGATCCAATCAAAATTATATCTAAAACCCGTTGCCCAGATTATACTCGTATTGTTTTCATTAGCATCTAACTTTGAAATAGATTGTAGCCTTGTTTTTTCAATTCTTAGATCCGGTAGAATTTCTTCTTTGGGTACCATTAATTTAGTATTTTTTATATATTTATCAACATTCTTTGCCCAATTAATAGCATGCTCATCTGAAAATTTTATATTTTTGTATAGATCATTATTTATAAAGACGAATTTATCTTTGCAATCTTTGATTGACCCACATAGGTTTAAGCCTCTTTCATGTAAATCAAGTAAGTTGATATCATGACCTCCTTTACTTCCTGAGGTATGTGAGCTGCAAGACCATCTATCCTTAAATGGAACATCTTTTACGGTTTTATCAAAAGATCCCATCTCATAATTCCACCATGAAGAGTCTTTTCCTCTATATCTTCTAGGCCTTCTCCCACATTTACTTACGGCAAGCCAAACTTTTTTACCAGAGTCAAGCAAATCTTCTGCTATTTGTGCTCCTGACTGCCCTGATCCAACTACAATTACATTCCCATCAGGTAATTCTTTTGAGTTTTTATAATTTGAAGAATGGATTTGAAATATATTTTTACTTAATTTATTATGCATTTCAGGAATATGAGCATTTCCGAATGCTCCGCTTGCTATAACAATATTTTTGGCTGAAATTTTTCTTTTTGATGTAATTAATTCGTATTTATTTTTATACTTATAAACATTTTCTACATTTTCGTTTTCATAAATTTTTGAGCCTATAAAATTTCCGAAAGCCTTTATGTAACTTACCACTTCTGATTTATTGAGAAAGCCATCAGGGTTATCTGAAGGAAAATGATCGGAATCAAATCCAAATTCAGGTATTTTCATAGCCCAGTTTGGGTTAACAAGATAAAAATTATCCCACCTCTCATGTTTCCAAGTGTTTGCTATTTCTCCTCTTTCAATAACTACGTGATCAATTTTTTTCTTTGTTAGAAAGTAGCTAGTACATAATCCAGCTATACCTGCTCCAATTACAACAACTTCAAAATCAGGATATTTTTTGTTATTTACCATCTCAATTCTAGTGAGTTAAATATTTTGTGTTTTTATGAAATTCGAAACGCTTTTTCATTACTTTTATTGCTTGATCATAATTATCAATTAAGATAGCGTTTCTTTTATTTTGGATTGCAGCTTCCCCTGTTGTCCCTGCACCTGCAAAAAAATCTAAAACTTTATCATTTTTGTTTGAGTGAACCCTAATAATTCTGTTTAATACTCCCATAGGTTTTTGAGTAGGATAACCAGTTTTCTCTTTACTATTTGGACTAACTATTGTGTGCCACCAAGAATCTGTTGGAGTTTTACCTTTTGCAGCTTTTTCAGGTCCTACTAAGCTTGGGGCAAGATAGGGTATCCTGTCTATTTCATCATAATTAAAAGTGTAATCATCTGGATTTATTGCATACCATAGGATGTTATCGTGTTTAGCAGACCATTTACTTTTACTTCTTGCACCGTAATCATAGGACCAAATTATCTCATTGATGAATGACTCTCGGCCAAATATTTCATCGCACATTACTTTTGCATAATGTATTTCTCTGTAATCTAGATGTAAAAAAAAGCTACCATTAGGTTTCAAAATTCTTTTTGCTTCAATTATTCTGTCTCTTAAGAATTCTATGTAATCATCAAAAATATCTTTATAGCTTTGCTTTCCAAGTATTTCAGTTTTGTAAGTCTGGCCTTTGAATCCAATTCTGTCACCATCATCAGATCTTGTTGTTTTTATTCTAGTCCTTGATTGTATTTTTCCTGTATTAAATGGCGGGTCAATATAAATTAGATCAATAGATTTATCTTTGAATTTTTTTAGTATTTTTAAGTTGTCACCTAAGTGAATTTCTAGATTTGCGTCATTCATAAGATTAGTTTATTACATTGAAATAATAGCACAATGTAATTTATATATTTCTCTACAGAATTTTACAGAGAAACATCCCTAACAATCCACCTATTAAAATTGCGAGCAAATATGAAATAAATAAATTTATTAATGAGTTTTGATTTTCTTTTTTTATCATCTTGTATAATTATTTATCTTTATTGTTATTTTGTCTTATTTTTTCAGAATAAATAGTAAGAACTGAAGTAATGACCCCTATCACAATACCCCAAAAGACCCCTAGATTTAACCAAAGGCCAAAAAAACCACCAATAACAAAAGCGTAGACTATTGATAAGAAATAAATTTTATTAATCATTACATTTCTTAATGATTTTATAAATTAGAGAAATTTTCAAGAGCTTTATTCCTAGAGTCTTTGAGATCAATGATTGGGTGAGGATAATTTTGACCTAAAAAAATATTAGCCTTTTCAAGCTCTTCAGCTGAAGCTTCCCATGGACTGTAAAGATATCTGATATCCAAATCTTTTAGTTCTGGGATATGTTTTTTTATATATTCCCCTTGGGGATCAAACTTGATACCTTGAGTTACGGGATTAAAAATTCTAAAATATGGAGCTGCATCTGCACCAGTTCCCGCAACCCACTGCCAACTTGCTGTGTTTGAGGCCAAATCAGCATCAACTAAACAGTCCCAAAACCATCTTTCTCCTAATTTCCAATGTAAGAGTAAGTTTTTAACTAAAAATGATCCAACGATCATTCTTACCCTATTATGCATATAACCTGTATTCCATAACTCTCGCATGCCTGCATCAATAATTGGATATCCGGTTTCTCCTTTTTTCCATCTTTCTAAATTTTGTAAATTATCATCCCATTCAAATTCGTCAAATTTACTTTGAAGATTTTTATTTGTGATGTGAGGGAAATGGAATAGAAGATAATAAGAAAATTCCCTCCAGGCCAGTTCACTTTGAAAATGACTTATATCTTTTTCTGAATATATATCCTTATATTTATTTGACTCATACCAAACCTTATTAGGAGATATTTCGCCGAAATGTAGATATGGTGAAAGTTGAGAAACATTTTGTTTCATTGGGAAGTTTCTCCCATCTTTATAACCATCTAATCCGTCACTCAAAAATATTTGTAATTTTTCTAAGGCTCCCTCTTCACCAACATTCCAATGATTATCAAAGTTTTCGTACCAGTTAAATTTATCTAGTAAGCCTAAAGAATTTATACTCATTGTATTATTTTCATCTTTTATTAGATGATTTAAGTTTGCATTTTCTCTCGGCAGTCTTGGCTCTGAATGAACGAGACATCCCTTTCTGTAGTATGGAGTAAAAACTTTATATGGTGTTTTGTCTGATTTTAAGATTTCAGTTGGTTCCCATAATAAAGATGAGTTATATGAGTAAACTTTTATATTTTTATCAGTTAGATATTTTTTAATCTTCTTATCTCTCTCTATACTCCATGGTTCATAACTCCTGTTCCAAAAGACAGCATTTAATTCGAGTTTTTTTTCAATATCTTTGAATATTTGTATAGGATCGCCTTTATAAAAAGATATCTTATTATCAAATTTTGAATTTAATTTTTCTAATGAATTGTGTAGCCACCATCTGCTAGCACCTCCCAAATTATTCTCTTCGGAATTTATATCATCAAGTATAAAGATAGGTATAACATTGTTGAATTCACTAGATTTTAACAGAGCAAGGTTATCTGAAATCCTAAGGTCATTTCTAATCCAATAAATGGAAATATCATTATTTGTAGACATACTTATAATTTTATATATTCTAAATAAAAAAAATTGTTTAATAAAAAAAAGTTAAATAAATTTGACTAACTTAGCTAAAATCAAACTCTCTCCCTACTTTCTTCGGTAATTCGACAGGTGTTTTGTCTTCTGTTTCAATCATCTAATTGAGAAGAAGATTTTTCATCTCATTAATGACATAAGAATATTTATTTTTGGCAGATAGATTCCTAGGTTCCCAAGGCACGTTAGTTAGATCATATAATTCATCAACATCTCCTGAATTATCCGAAATATTTTTTCATCTCCCAGGCTAATTCTTTTTCTAGCTATTCTGATATTATTGCTAACTTTTTCTTGATTCTATAAAGCTCTTAACAAATATTATCAGAGCATAAGAACCGGTAGAAATCATAATTATCAGCCTTATAAGACCTAAACCTCCTTCGTCTAATGATTTAGGAAGCCTAGTGCCTATAAGAGCAATTAATATAAGGATTGTTAGCAACACAGCTATATGAGCAAATATCAAATTTAGTTTTTGATTCTTTCTTGAAAAAAAATAACAAATAAAAATAAGTACACCAAAAATTGATGGTATTAAGGCAGTAATTGAAGACACATCAATAAATCCCCAAAATCCAATTAGAATCAAGGAAATTGAGTTTATGAGATTTGCTTTTTTTGTGTTCATAAATACTTCGTGCTGAAATTATCCCAAAAATACATCTGTATCATCCTCAGATTCGAAAACATTATTCAAAAATTTTAATTTATCTTTTCTTGATTTATAATTTTCTAACTTTTTATTTGTATTTTCTTTTATTTCTTTATAAATTTTTCTTCTAAAAATTTTCATAAGATAATTATTTTCCTCTAATCATTTGAAGAGTTGAAAAGAAAAGGGTTATCATAATACCAATTATAGCTAAACCTGTAGGGGTCGCCAGGTCTCCTATAGGAAGATCCGAAGTATTAACTCCAGGTATTAGTTTTCTGAGTCTACTTCCTTCATAAATAAATAAATCTTCAACTCTACAGTTGGATATTGCATTAAGTTCTTTAGATGTTGGAGGTCTTACGTTAGGAACATCTCCTAAAATTGGATGATAACCATTATAAGTTCCCGGCAAGGATATTTCTGAAATAGCTTTTGCAGAACTTTCTGTTGGATTTCCTCCATAACTTTCAATCATATAACCAAAGTCATTTTTATACTCATTCACCATACATGCTCTTTGGCTATCTGAAGGTTCAGATAGATAATCAGGATCACCGTATGAACCAAACCTTAATAATAATTCTAAGCCACCTAATCCCTGAGTTACAGATCTAATTTGAGATTCACAATTTTGAAGAGATTCTCTTTCATTTTTTGAAGGTCTTTGAGTAGGCTCCCATATTAAATTAGATATATAAGAAGATCTGATATAATTTTCAGTTTCGCCTTTTTCTCTAGCAAGGTTTGCCACCATACAATCTTCAGCTGCTGATCCTTTGGCTAAGTTAACAGCTTCTAACCTTTCCATTTCTAAAGGTTCTCCTAGAGTTAGAGATCCTGATGTAATATTCGAATTCTCTTGTTCAGAAAAGTTGCTTGATATAGATTGCCTGAAATCAGCAGCAGAAGATTGAAAATCTACATTTGACTGAGAAAACAATCCACTTTCAAAAAGAGGTTCGTAGTTATAGTCACTATTATATACATTGACTATCCATTCGAATTCTTGCTTATTTTCCAAACAATCAAAAACAGTATATAATTCAATTTCAGTAAAATCTCTACCTAATGGTTTTTGGGAATTAACTCCTAAGCCACTTTGAAATACATTCCAAATCATGGTCTCAGCAGATTCTTGAGCTTTTCTTACTAAATCATCTCCATAACCTGAGTTTTGAAAACCATCGGTTACACATTCCACAAGTGTGTAATTTTTAGCATCTCTATCAAGTCCTCTAGACCATGAAAATTCTACTTCATCTATAAAGTGAGTGTACTGGCTTAGATATCCTGGGACATAAATTAGAGTTTCTGGATCAACTTCAAACTCTACTGCACAATCAACTATTGAACTGTATTGTTGTTCACCAAGAGGTCTATTAGTATATTCTGTTGGATCTTGAGCTTCAACAAATCCTTTTAGCATCATGTCATATAATTCATTACCCCATCGTTCTTCTATATCTCCATAATCTTCAAATTTTCCAATAATGCAGTCTCTAAATTCTGGTTGAAGTAGCCTAGCAAAAACAGCTTCTAGATCAGGCCCTTGAGTAAGTGAAGCTTGATAGTCTCTAAGCCATTCTAAATCTTGGTTGCATCCAATTATGGTATTTATGACATAATTTTGATGCTCATCACTAAGACGATCTTCATAGATAACCCACTCATCAGTTTGCCCAAAAGCAAAGTCAACTAAACTATCTATTATGGATTGGGAGAATCCTAAATCAAAATGTATTGAACTTAGTGAATTAAGCATACAATTTTGACCAGGTATATCTTCATCTCCATAAATAAAGTCGAATAGCAATCCAATATCTAAGGTCTCATAACCACCACCATTTTGAGGAGGTTCTATAAAGTTATTATTATACCTGCCATCATGAGTTATCCAACAATCGTAGGAAGCTAGCATTTCCTCCCTAGTAATCGATCTTTTACCACTTCTCACATTCTCGACATCATCTAAAATGAATTCTCTAGGAATATTTAAAGCATTTGACAGATGAGGGACTATGCAGTCATCTATAAGACCATCTAAGTCTCCAAGAGGAGGGTTTTCTGTAAAATAATCTCCATTAATTCCCCAAGCTCCACTTAGAAGCTTGTCAAAACTCAAATGCATACAATTAGTAACAGATTCATAATAAAAATCTGGTTCATCCATCATTCTTACGCCTAGAGAATAAGCAAAGTCCATATATGCTTGCTCGTAACTCATTCCTGTTTCAGAAGATATATAATTAGCGACACAATCTGTTACAACCTCGCTTGCATCAGAGGGAATTTCAGTTAAGTTTATGTAAGCTCCTAAGGGTAAATCATCAGGCGGTTGAAATGAGTTACTAAATATATTTCCAACAGGTCCTTGCCCAAACAAATCTTGAAATCCACCTTGATCTTGCACATTTCTTTTTCTTTCTTCCTCTTGTCTTTGAAGATCAAGTTCAGCCTGTTGTTTAGCACGAATTAGCTCTTCTTCAGCTCTTGCTCTTTCAGCTTCTCTTCTAATTCTCTCTGCTTCTTCATACATTCTTTGTGTTTCTTGATCAGCTTCCCATTGAGGATTATGGTAAGGTCCACCAGGTTGTACCAAAGGAGAATCTACTGTAAAAAATTGATATTGGCATCTAATTCTTTGCCTATCAGGCTCTTGAGGTACATTTCCTCTAAATAAAACATGAGTAACCTTTGTAGATGGATCCAAATCATAGAAGTTAGTAACACTCTCTCCCCAAATACCAATTGATCCAGCTTCAGCACTGTAGTGTCTTTCAATCCAAGCAGAATCATGAGTATTATGATCTTGACCTGGAATTCTACATCCTTGAAACCAAACTCCTTGACCTTCGTAGTATTCTTTAGGCGCTACAGTCTGCGTCATTATTTGCATACTTGTATCAAGAGTTAATTCACAGAAGACTTCACCTGTACCAGGATTATATCTACAATCTGATTCTTCAAATAAAAAATCTCCTCCAGAAGAAGGCATTTGAGCATAAATATTATTTTCACTACTAATTCCAGAAAACAAGAAAAATAATAAAATAAAATTTATAGTTATGATTTTATTTATAATCATCATAAAATTACTTTTTCTTATTAGATTTTACACTAATTGTTAGAACGTTGTTCAAATAGGTAGCTTTATTAAATATTTTTTTTAGACACCCAATAAATCACATAATTCAGGGAAATTTTTTGTTGTATAATCCGGCATATATAATTCGTAAAATTTAGACTCATCATAGGGTAAATCATATCTGTTGACGTAAGCTCCACGGTAACCACTTATTTTTGCTCCCAAAGTGTCAAAAGAATGTGCTGCTACCATCATTATCTCTCTAGGCTCGAGATTCAATTCTTTAGCTGCATAACGATAGACAGCAGGATGAGGTTTAAATTGTCCAACTGATTCTGCAGATAAAATTGAATCAAAATCAAACTTAATTTGATTTTTAGCTAAATGTTCTAGGTAACTTTGTTCACCATTTGAAAGCATCACAAGGTCATATTTTTGATTTAATCTATTTAATCCTTCAATTGCATCGGGGAATGGAGATAGATATTGATATGCCTCCATGAATTCATCTATTTGTTTATAAGTAAATTCAACTTTTAGGTTTTTTAAACTATATATTAGGGCACGCCTTTTAACAGCCAAGTAACCGCTGTGACCTAACATAAATAAATTGTCTTGATATTGCTCAATACGTTGCCTCAGTCTCCATTGAGCCCAAACATCAGCACCCTTTAAGTTATCTTTATTACCGCATTCTTTCAAAAGATTATCCAAAGGAGGTATAAGGCTTCCAGCAAGGTCAAGCACAGTTCCAAATATATCAAAGGTTAATGCTTTAACGTTTTCTATGGGACTTTTAGTCATTATTGACCCCTTATAAATATTCTTGTCATTTCTTTTTTATTTTAAGAAATTTTGGTAAGTCTTCATAATAAAAAACATAAAATAGCACAGGTGATAATATCGCTATCCAAATCCACCATTTATCAATAATAGCAATATATAAAATATATGAATAAACTATCCAAAATATACTTCTAATTATTATTTTTCTTACTGAAGAATTAATTATTAACCTCTTTCAATAACTACATCCAAATAACATATATCCAAAAAGACTTTAACGACAGTATAAATAGTAGCAAATTTATACTGGTGGGCGATACAGGACTTGAACCTGTGACCTCGTCGATGTCAACGACGCGCTCTAGCCAGCTGAGCTAACCGCCCAAAAAGCTATTATTCTTTTTCTTCTTCAGTATCTGAATCTTCTTCTAAATTAAGCATATTGCTTAGATCAATTTCATCTGGTTTATTTTCATTACTATTTTCTTCCGTATCAAGATTTAATAAATCTAATAAATCTTCTGTTGAGTCATTAGCATCTTTATTTCCACTTACATCATCTTCACCAGCAATAGCAGCTAATGCCTCTTCAAAAGTTGCAGGAGCTTCTGTCATTCCTGTTAGTCCAGAACCTTCTGAC
>JAZANE010000014.1:0-18682 GCA_036228785.1 Chloroflexota bacterium | reverse complement strand
TAATTGGGAAATCGATCATGGGGATCCTCATGACAAAAATTCAAACATAATAATTTCTGTAAGCCCCTTTACAGGCTTAATTTCAAAGTGGAGGATTATTTTACCTGCAGGCTACGAAGGATTAATAGATTGGGGAATCTACTCAAAAGAGGATCAAACTATCAACGAACCAAGAGGTTCATTTGAAACTGACAAGATCACTCTGCAAGACGGAATGGAAGTCATAATTAAAGGAGGAGTAGAATCTGTTTCAAAATCAAAACCAGCAAGAGTAATAGTTAAAAATCCCCCACCAAGCTTTATGGGTTTTGGTTTTAGTGAAGATGAAAATAGCCCTCCAAAAAACATTGAGGGAATAACATTTGATGATCTTCCTTTCTAATTTTTTGACAAGAAATTTGACCATTAAAATAATTTATTCTAACTTTAAATTATGAGAAATTCAAAACCGCTTACAGAAAAACAAAAAGATATATTAAATTTCATTGAAACTTATATTTAAGAATTTGGATACCCTCCATCAATACGAGACATTCAAAATAATTGTGATATTTCATCAACTTCAGTTGTAAAATATAATCTTGATAGACTTCAAGAAAAGGGATTGATGAATAGAGATTCAGAAATTTCTAGAAGCATAAGTTTAACTAATTCTGAAAAATCTCAAATAATAAAAGTGCCTGTTTTAGGCACAATTACTGCAGGTCAACCATTCCCTATGGTTGAAGACAGCAGATGGGATGTGGATGAATTAGAATCAATCGATTTACCTGATAATTTCTCATATATTGAAGATAAGATTTTTGCACTTAAAGTATCAGGTTATTCTATGGTAGATGCACTGATTGGTGATGGTGATACTATAATTTTGGAAAAGACCAATAAAGCTCTAAATGGTGAAATGGTTGCTGCTAAAATAAATTCGGAAAACGAAACTACATTGAAAAGAATATTTATAGAAGGAAATAATACAAGACTACAACCAGAAAATCCTCTAATGGAGTCAATGTATTTCCCTTCGAAAGATGTTAGCATTTTAGGAAAAGTTGTAGCTGTATGGCGATATATGCCCAACAGATAAAACTCCGAGGGATAGTTGCATTATCAAAATAGTAACTAAAACATACTAAAACTACTTATAATTTATTTGTTATTATTAAGGTAACTTAAGAAAAATTAGGGAAATTATGGGATTCATTCAAAATTTAGGTCCATTGCAGTTAGTTTTAATTGTTGTTGTAATACTTGTACTTTTTGGAGTAGGTAAACTACCACAGGTTGGAAAAGGTGTAGGGCAAGCAATCAACGAATTTAAAACTGCAATTAATAAACCTGAAAAAAAAGAAGAAAAAGAAGATTAACCAGTTAGTTTTTCAATAAAACTATTAGTTTCTAATTTTAATAATATTAGGCCTACTATCAAAATAATTATTAGTGTTATCACTAGAAAAAAGCTGAAATAAAATCTAAGTGATTTCTTATCAGGTGAACTAAATCTGATTAATAACAATCCCAACTCAAATAAAATGATTATTGGTAAGGCAACTGTAACTTGAGTTATAGGATCAACAGTTGGAGTTATTAGAGCTCCCATTATGAAAGCAATAAGAATTATCCATCTTCTGTATTTAGATAAAGTATTATGAGAAATAATTCCTAAACTACCAAGTAAAAACATGATTATTGGAATCTGAAAAATTATTCCCATCCAAAACATTAGAGAAAACATTAATGAAGTAAGTGGACCTATATTAATCATAGGTTGAGCAATATCATCACCAAAATTTATAAGAAAATTTAATGCATTAGGAATAACAAAAAAGTAACCAAATAAAGCTCCTAAGATGAAAAAAATAAAGCAAATAGGAATTAAGAAATATACGTAAATTTTTTCTCTTCCAATTAGTCCTGGTCTTAAGAACATAATTATCTCGTATAGCAAAAAAGGTATTGATATAGAAAATCCTAATATTATAGAAGTTCTTGCTGCAGCACCCCAGGCTTCTGTTACTCTACCAAAAACTATACTGCCTTCGATACCATTATTTATAAAAATATTATTAGCAGGTTCTATAAATAGATTTAATAATTGCTTAAAAAAGATTAATGAAGTTACTGTAAATATTCCTAGAAAAATAAAATATCTGATTAGTCTTTTCTTAATTTCCTTGAAGTGATCAAGAATATTTATAGGTTTATCTTCTGTCAAAATTTATTTATCCAAATCCTTTTTAAGTTTTTTTAGTGATTTTGAAGTTTTTTCTGAAACATCTGATAAACTTTCCTTTATATTTTTTAGCTCTTCAATATCATCATCTATATCAATTGTCTGCTCTACAACAGAAATAAGTTCATCTCTTTTTTGCTTAAATTCAGAATATACAATTTTAGTTTTTCTAATGAAAATTAAAAGATTAGACGGACCGACTATAAATAAAGCAATAAGAATGATTAGCAGTAGTTCAAATCCACCGATGCCAAGTATGTTCATCTCATTCTCCTACAACTCGAAAAATTATAAATTTTTTCCAAATTAATTTCTGCAATACATTCTTTGATTAAACAGGTTGGGATACCTAAGATATTTTCATAGCAACCAAAAAAAACTTTAACAAAATCAAAATCTTTATTTTGTATTCCATATCCACCCGCCTTGTCACGAAAGTAGCGTGTATCAATATACTTATTTATTTTATCAGTTGACATATTATTCGTTTGTACCAGAGAAGTTTTTGTTTTACTAAATAATGTATTATGAGATCTTAAGCAAACTATTGATGTAACAACTAAATGGAAATTATCATTCAGTTTAGTAAGTATTTTCAAAGCATCTTTTTTATTTTTTGGTTTTCCAACTGCTTTATTCTGAAAAAAAACCAATGTATCAGAAGCAAAAATATATTTATCTTTATATTTAGAAGAAATACTTTTTGCTTTTTGAGTAGCATTATAAATTACTAGCTCATCAGGAGATTTACTCAAATTATTATTTTCTTCATATTCATGATGAACAAAAGAAATATTTAGGTCTAATTTTTTTACTATTTCAATCCTTCTAGGAGAACTAGATGCAAAAATAAAATCATTCATGAGATAATTCCAATATACCTACTACCTCCACATGATGAGTTTGAGGGAACATATCAAATGGAATTATTTTTTGAATTTTGTATCCAATAGAAGATAGTTTATACATATCAATTGCAAAATTTTCAGGAGAACATGAAATTAATAATATTTTTCGAGGTTTGATTCTATTGATTTTTTGAATGACCAAATCCTCACATCCAATTCTTGGGGGATCCAGTAATAGAATATCAATTTCATCATTAACATCCAGTAAAACATCTTCAGTTTTACCTTGTATATAATAAACATTATTAAATTTATTTGAATTTATATTTGCATCAATAATTGCAGAAGCAGATTCCTCTATTCCATAGATTTTTTTTACATATGGTGCAATCAAACATGTAAAAGTTCCAACTCCACAGTAGGCATCTATCACAATCTGGTTTTCAGAAAATATTGCTTGATCTAATAAATATTTAAAAATTTTTTCAACTTGAGAAATGTTAACCTGAAAAAAGCTAGGACTTGCAACCTGATAATAGTTATCATATATTTTTTCTTGGTAGTACTTTTGTCCACTTTCGAAAAGATCTGTTTCAAATTTAGGTTGAATTAGAAATGATGTTGAAGAGTCTGACCCCCTTATACTGACTTGAGTTTTACCAAATAAGTTGTTTTTCAATAGTTTGAGCTTATCGTTAATATTTTTACTCATAATTTTACAGTGATCTACACTGGTCCATTTTCGGCTTAAAAAGTTCACAAATCCCAATTCTTCAAAATCTTTATTTTTTCTGACAGTAAATCTACCATGGTTTCTATAATAAAACTTTCTATCTGAAGAAATAGTTTTTTCAATGATTTCGTCAACAAATAAATTATTTTTTTCTAAATTATTTTTAACGATTAATTTCTTTAGTTCAAGCTGATGATCGTAATCTATATGAAGCCATTGACAACCTGTACAATTTCCAAAAAAATCACAATTAGATTTTATTCTTTTTTCAGAGCTAATAAGTATATTTGAAATTCTTCCAATAATTTTTTCAGGAAAGATTTTTATTATTTCAATTTCAACTTTTTCTCCAATAATTGAATTGAAAACCAATATAGGGACTTCATCTTCATAATAGCCTCTGCCGACACCATTATCATCATAATCAATAATTTTTGTAATAATTTTTTGATTTTCAAAAAAATTATATTTTTCTGTAATATCTGGACCTTTATAGTAATTTTTTTTTCTTCTTTTACCCATATATAAGATTCTAACAATTTTCTTTTGCTGATAGTATTTAATTTAGATAGATTGAAATTATGCAGAAAGAAAAAGTAAAAAGAAGATTACCAGATTGGTTTAAAGTTAAATTTCCAACAGGAGATAACTTTCATGAACTAAAAGAAAAGTTTTCTAACGCTTCACTTAATACAGTTTGCGAGGAAGCTGCTTGCCCTAATATTGCTGATTGTTGGGATAGAAAAACTGCTACCTTTATGATTTTAGGAGATACATGCACTAGAGCATGTTCATATTGCAATGTAAAGACAGGTTGGCCAGGATTTGTAGATAAATCAGAGCCTTTCAGAGTTGCTATGACAATTAAGCAAATGGGATTAGAATATGTTGTAATAACATCTGTGGATAGAGATGATCTAGAAGATGCAGGTTCAGAAATTTTTGCTAAAACAATATCTGAGACAAAAAAACTTTCACCTCAAATAAAAGTAGAAGTATTAACTCCTGACTTTAACGGTGATCCAAAATTATTACGTAATGTAATAAACGCAAAGCCAGATGTAATGAACCACAATATTGAAACTGTAAGAAGAGTTTTCAAAAAAGTTAGACCTAAAGGTGATTACGACCTTTCTATGAAATTCTTGTTAGATTCAAAGAGTATGAGCCCTAAACTACCTACAAAATCAGGAATGATGGTCGGGCTTGGTGAAACAAAGGAAGAAATAATAGAAACTATGAAAGACCTTTTGAGCAATAATGTTGATCTCCTAACAATAGGCCAATATTTAAGACCATCTAAAAAACATCATCCCATAATTAAATTTTATAATCCAAAAGAGTTTACAGAGCTACAAAAGATAGGAATGGAACTTGGGTTTAGCCATGTTGCAGCAGGCCCATTAGTTCGATCATCATACCATGCTGATGAACAACATAATGCTGCAGTCGATAAATTAATAAGTCAATCTAAGAGATAGATCTTTGCCAAGTTTATACATAGTAGGTACACCCATTGGAAACTTGGAGGACTTAACATTTAGAGCTAAAAATATTTTATCCGAAGTTGGGTATATCTTTTCAGAAGATACTAGAGTTACAAAAAAACTATTGGACAGATATGATATTGAGTCAAAACTGATATCAATTTATCAACCAAATAAAAATCTCAACACGTCATCCTTCATAAATATTTTAGAAACAAATGATGTAGCTTTTGTAACAGATGCTGGTACACCAGGGATATCAGATCCAGCAGGTGAGTTTGTGAAACTAGCAAGAAATAATAATCATCAAATAATAAGTATCCCTGGAGTTTCAGCTTTAACTTCTGCTTTCTCAGTATCAGGATTTGAATCGAAAGGATTAAACTTTCTTGGATTTTTACCTAAAAGCTTAAATCAAAAAATCAATTTATTAAATAAGGCAGTTGAAATCTTATTTCCAATAGTAATTTATGAATCTCCTAAAAGAATAATTGAAACTTTAGAGTTTTTAAAAAAAGAATTTAGAGTTGAAAAAATATTTGTAGCAAAGGAATTAACTAAAATTTATGAAAATATTTTTTATGGAAAAATAGATGATGCAATAAAAGAATTTAGTAACAAAAAGGGTGAATTTGTACTGATTTTTTATCCTGAAAAAACAAAATATTCAAATTCTTTAATGGAGAAATACGATAAAATTTTAAGTGATGGATACAGAAAAGGCGTTAAAGGAAAAAAATTATTGCAATTAATGGCAGATTTAAGTGGAATTAATAAAAAGATAATTTACGATCGATGGCTTGATATAAAAGAAAAAAATGATGAATAAACCCAAAAATATATTGGTATGTGTGGCTTGGCCATACGTAAATGGACCTCCTCATTTAGGCCATATTGCAGGAATGAGTATTCCTGCAGATATTTTTGCTAGGTATAACCGTCTTATTGGAAACAATGTGGCCATGGTATCAGGTTCTGATATGCACGGTACACCAGTCACTCTTCTTGCAAATGACTTGGGAGTCACCCCTGAAGAAATTTCAAAAAAATATCATGATATATGGTCAAAAAGTCTAAATGAAATGAATTTTCAGTATGATCTTTATACTCATACTCATACAGAAAATCATATGAAAATAGTTAAGGATATATTTCAGATACTTCTTGAAAAAAAACTCCTTGAAATAAGAGAGCAACTAATGCCTTTTTCTGTAACTGAAAATATTTTTTTGAGTGATAGATTAGTAGAGGGAGAATGCCCTAACGGAGACAATGATAAAGCACGTGGAGATCAATGTGATGTCTGCGGAAGAACTTTAGATCCTACAGATTTAGGTAATATAAGATCCAAAAGAGATGGATCTATACCTGAATTTAGAAAAACATCTCATTTTTTTCTAAGATTAAGTAAATTAGAAAATGAAATAAGAGATTGGCTTCAATCAAAAAAAGATTGGAGACAAAACGTAAAAAATCAAAGTCTATCATTTATAAATGAAGGATTAAAAGATAGAGCTATAACTAGGGATTTATCTTGGGGTGTTGATATTCCTGTTGATGGATGGGAAGAAAAAAAAATCTATGTTTGGTTTGAAGCAGTATTAGGATATTTGTCTGCTACAGTTGAACTGTTCAAAAATACAAAAAATCCTGAAATGTGGAAAGAATTTTGGGAAGATGAAAATTCAGAGTCTTATTATTTCCAAGGAAAAGATAATATCCCTTTTCATGCCATCATTCTACCTGCAATACTGCTTGGAGTTGAAAATAAAAATCTTCCAACTGAAGTAGTTGCAAATGAGTATCTAAATTTTTCAGGAAAAGAATTTTCTAAAAGTAGAAATTGGGCAGTCTGGCTTCCAGATTTTTTGGAAAAATACTCAGCAGATTCATTAAGATATTATCTAACTTCAATTATGCCAGAAACATCTGACTCAGACTTTACTTGGGAAGGATATGTAAGTTCAAACAATAATGAATTAGTTGCAAATTTAGGTAATTTTATTCACAGAATTTTGACAATGTCTCATAAAAATTTTGATGGTAAAATACCTAAATTCGAGTCAGAATCAGAATCAACCAAAGAAATAATTGAAAGATGCAATAATGCCATTAAGGAAGTGGGAACCTCCATTTCAAAAAGAAGATTTAGGGAAGCTCTAAATAATCTTATGGCGCTATCAAAATTTGGGAATCAATTCTTAGATAAGAATGAGCCATGGAAAAAAATGAAAGAAAATAAAAACGAAGCAGGAGAAATTTTAGGTCAATCAATAATAATTATTAATGCTATCAGTTGTATTTTAGAACCTTTTCTCCCAGAATCTTCTCAAAAACTTCAAAAGATATTATTTGGAGAAACCATCAATGAATGGAAACTAATTCTTCCTAAACCAGGAACTCCTTTTGAAAAGCCTATGCCTTTATTTGAAAAACTTGATGAAGAAGTTGTTCTAGAGGAAAACAGGAATTCTTTAGATGAATAAAAATAAAGAAATCTCTAATTTAGCTAATAATGAACTATTATTAGTAATGTTGGAGTTAAATAAAATTTCTGAACAGCACAATACTGAATCTAATCTTAATGAAAATATTATAAATCATGTATTGAGTATACCTGGAAAGCAACTAAGACCTTCTATGACAATTATTAGTTCCAAGATATGGAATGAAGATGTTGATTATAAAGTTATCAAAATGGCTACTGCTGTTGAATTATTGCATATTGCAACACTAGTACACGATGACACCGTAGATTTTGCTGACACAAGGAGAGGAGAAAAAACAGCTTCAAATATTTGGGGCCCTCATATAGCAGTGTTAGTAGGAGATTTTCTCTTTGCTACAAGTGCAGAATATGTATGCGATACTGAGTCAATAAGGTTAATTAAACAATTTGCTTCAACAATTTCAGATCTTGCAAAAGGAGAGCTTAAAGAAATTGAAAATAGTAATAATGTTGATTCAAAAATTGAAGATTATTTAGACATAATTTTCAAAAAAACAGGTTCTTTATTTGCAACATCTTCAATGAGTGGAGCTCTTCTTGGAGGAGCAAAAGAAAAAGATATAAATACTTTATATTCTTTTGGAAAAAATTTAGGATTAGGATTTCAAATTTTTGATGATATATTAGATTTTGAAGGAGACGAGAGTCAACTTGGAAAACCAGTTGGAAATGATCTAAAAAATGGGATTATGACTTACCCTTCTTTATTAGCAAGAGATAGAAATAAAAATATAAAAAAAGATATAGAAGAATTATTTAACTTACCAAAAAATAAAAGAGAAGATGCAGTAACTTCTGTCGTTAAGGAAATTAAGTCCTTAGGTTTTATTGATGAATCAATCTCCAAAGCATCTAAAATTATAGAAAAAGCCATAGAGGATTTAGAATCTGTACAGAAAAAAAACATCTTTATTGATTCACTTATAGACCTTGCTAGGTTTTCTATGAATAGAGATAAGTAGGCAATTAATTGTTGAGAAAAGAAAGAGCAATAATAGTTCATTCTATGCTAAATAACCTTTATCCAACTATTCCAATACCACTTAATCATCAAAACATCTTTGAACTTCTGATTGCTGTTTTACTCAGTGCTCAATGTACTGATGAAAGAGTCAATCAAGTAACACCTAAACTCTTTTCTTTAGCAAATAATCCAAAAGATATGATGAAACTGCCTACTAAGACAATCGAAAGTATAATAAAAAGTTGTGGGCTAGCCCCTCAAAAATCTAAGAATATATCTAAATTATCAAAGATTATTACTGAAGTTTTTGATTCTAAGGTCCCTGAAACTTTTATTGATTTAGAAAATTTACCTGGAGTTGGGCATAAAACTGCAAGTGTAGTTATGTCACAAGGATTTGGGCATCCTGCATTTCCTGTAGATACACATATTCATAGATTAGCTCAAAGATGGGGCCTTACTAACGGAAAGAATGTTACTCAAACAGAGAAAGATTTAAAAAAACTTTTTCCAAAAGATAGCTGGAATAAATTACATTTACAGATCATCTATTATGGAAGAGCTTATTGTTCAGCAAGAGGATGCGATGGTACTATTTGTGAAATTTGTAAGAAATGTTTTCCAAATAGAAAAAAACCCATTAAGACAAATAAAGCTTAGTAATTTTCAGAAGTTGAATAGATCCCAAAGGAAATATTCTTGATATTTAAGATAAAATTAAATTTTTATAAGTACAAATAAAATACATGCTGAATGTAGGAATAATAAATATTACAGGTTATGCTGGGGCAGAAATTGCTAGGCTAGTATATTCACATCCTGAATTAAAATTAGTATCTGCTACAGGTAGAAGTAAAGCAGGGAAAGACCTGTCTGAAGTTTTTCCTCATCTTGAAAAAACTGATATTAAGATTCGCGAAGAATTATCTGATAATGTTGAATTTGTTTTTTCTGCACTTCCTCATGCAGCTAGTGCTGAGAAATTATCTCAGTATGTAGATAGTAGTATTCCAGCTATTGATATTTCAGCAGATTTCAGACTCAAAGATTTATCAACCTATGAGGATTGGTATGACATTAAACATCCAAGACCAGAACTTATTGATCAAGCAACATACGGGCTTCCAGAGCTTCACAGAGATGATATCAAGAAAAGTAAATTAGTAGCTAATCCTGGATGCTTTCCCACTGGAGCAATTCTTTCAATGTCCCCTGCCGTGAAAAATGATTTGATTGAAGATATGATTATTATTGACTCAAAAACAGGTGTATCTGGTGCGGGCAGAACAGCAAAAGAAGCATTTGGATTTTCAGAGCTTAATGATAATTGCGCTGCTTATGGGACTAAAGGACACAGGCATCAACCTGAGATAGCGCAAGAACTAAATTTTTTGACCAATAATGAAATTAATGTACTTTTTACACCACATCTCGTTTCGATGACAAGAGGTATTCTAGGAACAAACTATGGAATGTTAAAGAAAAATATTACTGAAAAAGATGCTGTTGAGCTGTATAAAGAATTTTACAAAAGCGAACCTTTCATTAAAATAGTAGATGCACCTCCTGCAACAAAGCATACATGGGGATCAAATTATGTTTACTTGTATCCTTATGTAAGAGAAGATACTAACACCTTAGTGGTTATAAGTGCATTGGATAACCTCGTTAAGGGTTCTGCAGGTGCAGCAATTCAAAACATGAATTTGATGCAAGGTTTTGAAGAAACAATGGGAATAAGCGCTTTACCCGTTTATCCATAATATGCCCCGTTGGTGTAGTGGCCTAACACGCCTGCCTTTCACGCAGGAGATCACCGGTTCAAATCCGGTACGGGGTACCAAATCTTTATAGATTGTTATTATTTAGATCTTTGATAATATTTTCTTGATTTAAATTTTCTTTTTCTTTTTCTTAAATCTTTTGGGCTATTATGTTTACTATCTTCTTGATTTTTATGGTCTGGGTTTTTTAAGTTTTCCATCAATTTTTCTATCGATTTCCACATTCTTTTATCGTTTGGAGTAACAAAGCTAACAGCTTCACCTACTGATCCAGCTCTAGCTGTTCTACCTATACGATGAATGAAATCTTCAGGAACTTGAGGCAAATCATAATTTATCACATGTTCAATATGAGGTACGTCTAATCCTCTAGATGCTATGTCAGTTGCTATTAGGATTCTAAATTTGTCATCTCTGAAATCTTTTAGTATTCTACTTCTTTTGTTTTGCCTTAAATCACCATGTAAGGCTAAAGACTTAACCGTATCTTTCTTGAGTCTTTTTTTTAGTTTTTCTGTAGAATATTTTGTCCTAACGAATATTAATATGGAACCTTTTCTTAGTAAAATTTCATCTACTAATTGATCATATTTCATCTCAGTTTTAGTATTTAGTACTTTTTGTTTTATTTGGGTTTTTATAACTTTGTTTTCTTTTACATTTACTCTTACAGGATTTTTTAAGTATTTTGATGATAGTTTTATTATTTCTTTAGGAAGGGTAGCTGAAAACAATAATGACTGTCTTTTGATTGGTAGGTACTGAATTATTTTCTCAACCTGATCTTGAAAGCCCATATCAAGCATTCTGTCAGCTTCATCTAGAACAAAATAATTGAAATACTTCAGAATCAATGATTTTTTTTCTAAAAGATCATTGATTCTACCTGGAGTACCGATTATTATTTTAGGCCTTTTCTTTAATTGAACTAGTTGATTTTGCATACTAGATCCACCAACTATTAGGGCTAAATTAATATTACTTTTATAACCTAAAAGTGAATTACAAACTTCTGATACTTGTTGAGCCAATTCTCTAGTTGGAGTGAGTATTAATCCAGAAACTTTTCCTTCCTTTGAAATTTTATTGATAAGAGGGATTAAGTATGAAGCAGTTTTACCTGAACCTGTCTCAGCACTTGCTAATATATCACTCCCTTCTATACCTAAAGGAATAGTTTTGGATTGAATTTCAGTAGGCTTATTAAAGCGTAAGTCTCTTAAAGATTTATTTAAGTTATCAGATAATCGATATTCGGAAAAAGAATGCATAAATTGTTATTGAATTAGCCACTAATTTAAATACTATACTCATAACAATCAATTAGCTGATTGATATGAGTACAGGTTTATGCATTTATCAGTTTTATTATTTTATCTATTGATGGGGCCTAATCCACTATTAATTCCTTCAGTGGCCCATTTAGCCCATGGCATTGTAAAGAACTTGTATCCTTTTTCTACGAAGAAATTAGGATCCATTGTAGGGGGTATAAAGTACATCCCAGGAACAACTCCATGTCTTTTACATGCTTCAGCAATAACATCTAATCCTTTTTCTTCATAAACACTTCCTTCAAAATCTAAGGATACTCCTAATTCAATAGATAGATCAGATGGACCGATAAGTAAAACATCAATACCATCTACACTTAATATTTCATCAATATTATCAATCGCTTGTTGAGTTTCGATCATAGGAGCAATTACAACCTCATCGTTATACATATCAAGATATTCTCTATATTTTTCTTTTGTTGTGTACTCTCCAATATCTATGCCCCAATCTCCTCTAATTCCTGCGTTACTTCTGTCCCCTAAAGGAGCATATTTACATGCTCTTACCATAGCTTCTGCTTCTTCTTTAGTATTTACCATAGGAACAACTATACCTCTTGCCCCTGCGTCTAATGCAAAACAAATTAAGTCCGGTTGATTTGCACTAACCCTAACGATTGGAGCAGCATTTTTTCCTGCCATTGACGCAATTGCCGGAATAAATTCCTTAACCATATAAGGTGAGTGCTGAGTATCGAAAAGGATGAAATCTAAATCTGTGTCAGCTAACATGCTCATATTTTCTACCCATGGAGAACCTGCTGTTCCAACAACAGTTTTACCTGCTTTCAAGTTTTCTTTTATTTTATTCATTTCTTGTACCCTCTGCTTTCAAAGTTAATCAATAATTTAGTTAAGAAAGATATCACAATTCTTAATATTTTTTTTTATACTGCTCTATCTCTTAGCCAATCTTCTGTAATTTCTAATCCAAACCCCGGACCATCAGATGGTATTATATAGCCATCTTTTATTACTGGTGTACCAGGTAATAAAACCATCTCTTCTAAGGGAACTCCAGGAGGTGATACTCCTTCAGACCTTTCAGCCCAAGGAACTGCTGGCATAGAAAATGCCAAGTGTTGTCCATAAGGATAATTAGTACTTGCATGAGGAATCACAGAAAGACCATGAGCTTCAGCTAAATGACAAATCTTTATTCCAGCTGTAATACCTCCAACCCAGTTAAGATCGGGTTGAAAGATATCAACAATTCCCTTGCTAGCTGCAAGTGCAAATGGGTAAAGTGAATACCAATGTTCCCCAGTAGCTAATGTTTGCCATGGGATTCTATTTCTCAAGTTTTGATACCCATCTAAATTTTCTGGATTTAAGTAGTCTTCGAGCCACTTAATTCTATAAGGCTTTAAAACTTCAGCAAGACGGACAGCATATTCATTATTAAGGGACATCCATGCATCAACAGCAATTTCAACATCCTTACCGACTTGTTCTCTAGTTGATGCAACTAGCTCTTCAGCTCTATTAATACCCTCAAGATTACTTTCTGGTCCTTCTCTCAAAAATAATTTCACAGCCTTAAATCCTAATTCTAAAAACCATTCAATACTATTTTTGGTTCCATATTCAAAGCTAGTATTACTTGCATAACAGAATATTTTATCTTTTTGAGGACCTCCAATTAATTCATAAACAGGTCTATCAAGAATCTTTCCCTTGAGATCCCAAATGGCATTATCTACAGCACTTATAGCAAAACTAGACAATCCCGATGTCCCATAAGAAATTGTTGATTGTTGCATAACATCCCATAACATCTCAGTTGACATACAATTTCTTCCTATAAGAATTTTTGACAGATGATCGTTAATTATTCTTTCAGTTACACCAGAATGTAGAGTAAAACCAAATCCCCAACTTCCGTCTTCCGCTTTTACGATACAAGCAGTTCTTTTCCAGCCTGCACTCCATTCATTTCTAGGAATACCAGGATATCTATTCATCGGGCTAACCATGCCTCTAGTGTCAAATGTGTCTTTAGATTTAGGCACTCTTGGTTTTGTTTTGATATTTGGTTTTAATTCAATGGTAAAAGCTTCAATTGATTTAATTTTCATGTTATTTTCCTGTTAGGGTGTAGTTTAGAGTTTCTAATTTATATATTATTTGAAAATTATCATATCGAATAAATTAAAATTTTGAATAGGTGAAAAATGAAAATTAAAGATTTAAGACTATCAAAAACCAAATTAGTAGATTATTTAGGAGATGTTGAACCAGCTTGGAGTCCAGGGAGTACTGTTAAATCAAATATTGGAGGGACAACATTTACTGAAATTGAACTAGATTCAGGAGAAATAGGAATAGGTCCTGGATGTGATACATCAATATTAAATGACGCTAAAGAGTACCTAGTAGGTAAAAACCCATCAGATGTAATAGATCACTTTAAGTATCTAATTTATAAAACCAGAAACATTCCTTACAATGGCTTAGCTGGTATAGATGTAGCTCTATGGGACTTAAAAGGAAAAATAGAATCAAAATCCATTTCAGAAATTCTTGGAAAGAAAAAAGATTTTCTAATCCCTTATTCAAGTTTCGTAGTTCTATCAGATCCTGATGAAAGAGCAGAGATGGCTGAGAAAATAATGAATGACGGATGGAAAGCAATCAAAGTAAGGCTCCATCATGATGAATATGAAAAAGATATAGAAACTATAGAAAAAATTGTATCTAAAACGGGTAATAATATAGATATTTTAGTAGATGCAAATCAAGCTCAATCAAGCTATCCATGGCAACCCGGAATAATTTGGGATTTTGACAGAGCAAAAAAAACTAATGAAGCAATGCATGAACTAGGTTGTTACTGGCTGGAAGAACCAAGACCAAGATTTAATTATAAAGAACTTTCAGAATTAGTTTCCATGAACAAAACTAAGATTGCTGGAGGTGAGAATAACACAGTAGTTGCAGATTTTCATGAAATGGTAGAAAAAAATGCATATGATATTTTACAACCTGAGTCTATGGTTCTTGGAGGAATAACTCCACTAATAGAGATTGGTAATTTATCTAAAATAGCAAAAAAAGAGATTGTTCCTCATCATGGTGGAGGAGATATTGGTGTTATAGCTCATATTCACCTACTTTCTACGTGGGAGAACGCTCCTTATTGTGAAATGCTTAATGATCCTCCTTTAAGCAGTTATAAGCATAAATTTTTTATCTTCAATGAAAACCCCGAAGTAGTTGATGGAAAAATAAAGGTTCCAGATTCACCTGGACTTGGTGTAACAATTAAAGAAGATCTAATAATAAGAGAATGAGTTTCAATCTACTTAGTTATCAATATAGAAGATGGCTAGTAGCCGGAACAACATTTCTTTCTGTTGGAACTTCTATTGGTTTTGTACAGTATGCTTTTCAAGCATTTGTAATACCACTAGAGGAAGAGTTTGGATGGTCTAGAACACAAATAAATTTATCTTTATCATTAGGAATTGCAAGTTCTTTCATAGCTCCAATAGCTGGTAAATTCTTAGATAAATATGGTTCAACAAAAATAATGTCAATATCTTTGTTATTAGTGACTTTAGGTTTTTTTATGAGAGGTTCAATGAATAATCTTTGGGAGTTGTATATTTCAAGTATTTTATTATACGTAGGAATACCGGGAGCAACACAACTTCCATTAGGTAAACTTATGGGACTTTGGTTCCCAAAGATTAGAGGTAGAATGATTGGGTTCACTATGGCAGGAAATAATTTTTCTGCGGTTGTTACAGTCCCAATTGCAACATTTATAATTCTAGCTTCTGGATGGAGATCGGCATTCTTTATTCTAGGGATCAGCACATTTATTGTTCTAGTACTAGTTATGGTATTTATTAGAGATGATAAAAATTATAATTTCAAAGAAATTGAAGAAAAAAATACTAAAAGAGGAACAGATAAAGATTATGAATTATCGGATGCAATTAAAACTGGAGCATTTTGGTTTCTAATATCAGGAATGACTCTTCAACAATTTGCAAGAACTACAGTTGTTATTCAACTTGTTCCACATTTTGTAGCAAAGGGTGTAAGCGTTGGAGTTGCATCTTCAATGATGTCTGCTTTTGGAATATTTGCTGTTATGAGTAAGTTAATAAGCGGTTGGTTGAGTGACATGATTCCTTCACGATTTATTTTAATTATTGTAGTAATTTTTCAAATGGTAGGAATACAATTTGTACTTGCAGATAGACAAGAGTTCATGTGGATAGGATCTTCATTGATGGGCTTTGGTATTGGAGCTATGGGAGTTCTTGGACCTGCTATTACTACTGAGCTATTTGGGCTAAAGAGATATTCGTCAATTTTTGGTTTTATAAATATGCCTATTGCATTTCCAGTGATTATAGGTCCGATATTTTCAGGCATTATTTTTGATCGTTACAAAACATATACATTAGCCTTTAATCTTGTAGAATTACTATTAATTATTTCAATAATAAGTTTTATTTTTGTAAGAATGAAAACACAAAAAAAGGAATTAACTAATGGTTAAAGCAGCTGTATTATATGAAGCAAATAAACCAATGGTGGTAAAAGACCTCAATCAACAGGCTCCAAAAAGCAATGAAGTTAAGGTAAAAATGCTAGCAGCAGGTGTTTGTGCTTCAGATCATCATGTGATGAAGGGTGAAACAGCATTTCCAATGCCAATAGTTTTAGGTCATGAAGGAGCTGGAATTATAGAAGATGTTGGAGAAAATGTAACTTCAGTAAGTAAAGGAGATAAATGCATTTTATCGTTTGTTGCAAGTTGTGGTTTGTGTGTTTCATGCAGAACAGGTCTCGGTAATCTTTGTGATACGAATAGAATTACAGGAACCAAACAATATGATGGAACATTTAGGCTAAAAGATGAAAAGAATGAAGATATTCACCAAATGGCTAAACTTGGAGTATTTGCTGAAGAAATAGTCATACCCGAGAATGCATGTTTTAAGATTGATGATGATGTCCCGTTAGATGTTGCGTGCTTGATAGGCTGTTCTGTTACAACCGGAGTAGGTGGAGTAATTAATCAAAAAGAAATTTTTCCTGGTGCAACTATTGCTGTTTTTGGAACTGGAGGAGTTGGTTTAAATACTATTTTAGGTGGACAAATAATTAACTCCTCAAAAATTATCGCCGTTGATATTCTTGAAAGTAAACTAGAATTTAGCTATAAATTTGGAGCAACACACACAATAAATTCAAAAAATGAAGATGTTCATGAAAAAATACTTGAAATAACTAATGGAAAGGGTGTAGATTTTGGATTTGATGCATTTGGAAGTGCCATTACTACTGAACAAATGGTCAAGTCTTTAAGAAAAGGTGGAACAGGAGTTATAATTGGTCTTGCTCCTTTGGGAATGACTGCAAATATAGATCTTGTTGATATGGTAAGAGATCATAAAACATTAGTAGGTTCATACTATGGATCAGTATCACCACATGTAACCTTCGAACGAATAATTGAATTTTATAAATCGGGAAGGCTCGATATAAACTCTGTCATAGAAAGAAAATACCCTCTAGAAAAAATCAATGAAGCCTATGAGGATTTAGAATCAGGTAAGGATGGTAGAGGTATAATAGATTTTACAATCTAAGTAGTAATAGTAAAAATACAAGCAAGATAAACAATAATAATCGAAAATAGCATCGAATTTATAAATAATTTAGTAGCTTTATCTTTTAAGTAAACAACCAATGCAGCAATTGTTATAAGTACAAGCCCGGTAATAGTTGCTAACATATGTGAAGTTTCAAACTGTTGAACTATATCTCCAAAGTAGAATAAATCAGTGTAAAAAATAATAGTCACATTAAAAACACAGCTACCAAATAAACCAGCTACTCCTAAATCAGCAGCTTTTAGTCTGACAGAAGCAATATATGAAGAAGCTTCTGGCATAGATGTAACAATAGATGAAACAATAATACCTAGAGTACTAGAGGCAACTCCTGTCTCATGAGATATATTATCAACACTATATGCTAAAAAGTATCCAGAAAAAATAACTCCAACAGAAATCATCAGAAAATATATCCATGCTTTTACTGCTGAAATTCCAGTTTCCTCATCTTCAACATCTTCTTCAGGTTTTAACTTATAAGTCAGTCTAAGTCCCATTACATACAAAATTATAATTATTAGAGAAGATAATCCAATGTTGAAGAAAGAAAAAGAAAAGTTAATTATTGCAACAACAAGTACAACAATTGTCATGAAGATTGATAATGAAGCTAAATATATTTGGCTACTTGATATCTGATCTATTACGGTTTTTCCTCCAAAAATAAGAGCTACTGATCCAAAAATAAGCATATTAACCATATTAGATCCTAATATGTCTCCCAGAGCTAATGATGGATTGGGAGGGTCAAGTAAAACAGCAGATATATTAGCTGAAAGCTCAGGTAATGAAGTGGCTAAAGCAACTAATATGCTCCCTACAAAAAGTCTTCCTAGACCAGTAATAGACGCGAGTATATCTCCATATTTTGCTAAGTAAGAACCAAATATCACTGTAGCAATAGCGCTGAACGCAAAAATTATTATGTTAAGGGTTAAAATATCAATAATTATTTACCATTGGCCTGTTTTTATTAGCAAATAGCCTATTATGAATACGAAAATAATCAAAATAATTGAAAATATTATCAAAAATCTAGATATTTTTTGAAAACTATTTAGATTATCATAGCCTTTATTTATATAGTCTTCCCAAGGGTCTATAATTTTATTTTTATCTTCAATAACTTTAAAATTTTTTTTCATAAGCCATCA
>JAZANE010000013.1:0-4172 GCA_036228785.1 Chloroflexota bacterium | reverse complement strand
CAACATACGCAACATGGTGGATAAGACAAGGTATAACAAGAGCAATTGCAGATCAAGCCAGAACTATAAGAATACCAGTTCATGTTGTAGAAACGCTAAATAAGATAATGCGCTCAAGAAGAGAACTCGCACAGGAATTCAACAGAGAACCATCAATTACAGAATTATCGGAAAGACTTGAGATGGAACCAAAAAAAGTTGCTGAAATATTAAAAATGGCCCAAGAACCCGTTTCACTAGAAACTCCAATAGGAGAAGAGGGTGAAAATGAACTTGGTGATCTGATTGAAGATGATTCAACTCCAACCCCTCCTGAAGTAGCCGCTCAATCTTCAATGAGAAGTCATATTGATAATGTACTAAGTCAATTGAATGACAGAGAGAGAAAAGTTCTAGAATTAAGATTCGGAATAACAGATGGAAAACCTAGAACTTTAGAAGAAATTGGTAAAGATCTAAGTTTGACTAGAGAAAGAATTAGACAAATTGAAAGAAAGGCCTTGGGCAGACTTAGGTCTGATAGAGATGTTTCTGATCTGAAAGAGCTAATAACTTAAATAGAAATCTTTCTTTGTAGACTAAAGGAAAATAAATAGTATAATTTTCCAGGAAATATATTTAATTAGGAGTATTTGTTTTGTCTAGCAGATTATCATACCAATCCACAATTGATTGTTCAGATATTTTTACTGAAGAATTTCAAAATCTACTTGTAAAATTACATGATAAGTTCAATGCTGAAGTTGGAGAAATCAGGAAAGAAAGACTAGTAAATCAAGAAAAGGCAAGAAAAGGTATCATGCCTCAAATCCTAGAAAACTCTGAAGCCAATGGTGATTGGGAAATCCCAAATCTACCAGAGGATTTAAGAAAACCTGGAATAGAAATTTCTGGACCAGCTGGAATAGCATCTATGCTTATCAATGCATTAAATCCTGGTCCTGGAGGTGTCAGAGCTGAAGGTGATCTAGATGATGACGAAGACGCAGCAGGTCATACATTAGAAGACTCTGTGTATGCTGCTAGAAATAGAATGCAAGCGACTCTAGGAACTTTACAATTTGATAACCAAGCTACAGGTAAACATTATGAATTAGAACCTGGAAAAATTCCTTTCTTTATGCACAGAGAGCGAGGTCTGCATTTAGATGAACCTATGGTAACTGTTGATGGTAACCCTATTTCTGCAACTGTACTTGGAACAGCATTAACTTTATTTTTTGGAGGAAGAGAACAGCATAGAAAAGGAGAAGGAGTATATTTTTATATCCCTAAAACTGAATCTGCAAGAGAAGCAAAATTTTATAATTCTTTATTTACAGAAATAAAAAATTCAGTAGATGAATTGAATGACGCAAATATTAAAGCAATTATACTTATTGAATCATTGCCAGCTGTTTTTCAAATGGAAGAAATGCTATTTGCTTTAGGTGAATATGCTGCAGGATTAAATGCAGCCAGATGGGATCTAAAAGCTAGTATATTGGAATATGTAATGCATGATGAAAATTTTGTATGGCCAGACAGATTTGATGTTACCATTCAAAACACTGAATTTATGTCTAATATTTTTAGAAGACTTGTAGCAATATGCCTTAAACATAATGCTGTACCTATCGGAGGAATGGCTACTGCTCTGCCCTCTAGAGATGAAGAGGTAAATATTGAAGCTGCAAAATCAATTAAAGCTGATAAAGAATGGGAAGCTAATCAAGGTTTCCTTAGAGCCTGGGTCGCTCATATTTATCATATGGATCCTGCTGCAGAACCATTTAAGAAATTGAGGGAATCAGGATGGGAACCAAGTGAGGATATGAAAAATCCAGATAATTACCCTGTAAAGATAGAAAATCCTACTGGAAAATTAACAAAAGAAGGCACTAGACAAAATGTCCGGACACTTCTTGAATATGTAGAGGGATGGTTAAATGGAAGAGGAGCTAAAGGCATAGACAGATTAGCAGGGAGACCAGGTAAAAGACCTGCATTGATGGAAGATTTAGCTACTGCAAGGATATCTACTGGTCAAATTGCTCAAAGAATTATACACAAATCTGTAGCTGAAGACACAGAAGAACAACATTCTTTCAAAATGGTAAAGGAAATAATCCTAAGTGAAACTGATGATATTATTAGTCAATTAGGAGACAGTGTAACAGACACGCAAAGAACAAATTATGAGAAATCATCAAAAATATCTATGCAATGGATAAAAAATTATACTGAATATAACTTTAGATCTTTAGGATCTTACACAAGAGAAGATTTAGATAAAATTGCTGCTGATAATGATGCTTTCTAAACTTTATTGAGTTTTCTAATTCTCTGTCCAACATTTCCTAGGCCTATTTCAGCTATGAAAATATTTCCTTTGGAATCGACTGCACAACCATGTACTGCCTCACATACATCAGGGACACCCCTCCAACGAGTTAGTAATTCTCCAGAAGGTACATCCCAAATAGAAATTCCACTTCCTTCACTTTGTTCAACCACATAAGCTATATTATCTTGAAAGTAAATATCTCCTGGCCCTGCTAATCCATTAGTCCAAATATCTAATAGTTCTCCATCTGGTGAAAAAATTTGTATTCTGTCATTTTCTCTGTCACAGACAAAAACTCTGCTATCTTTATAAACACCAAGTTTATGAACTATTGCAAACTGTCCATTTCCAGTACCATGTTCTCCCCAAGATAATTCATGCTTCCCTTCACTAGAAAATCTATGAACTCTTCTATTTCCATATCCATCACTAACAAAAATCTTTCCTTCAGGGGAAATAGCTGATCCTGTTGGCATATTAAATGGGTTCCCCTGTGTGCCATCCGTTGTAAGTGTAAAATTTGCAAAACCAAATTCACCCAATTCTAAAACACACTCTCCATCTGGCTTATGTTTAGTTACTTGATGTGTTTGATGATCTGTAAGCCAAATGAATCCTTCTGAATCAATATTTAGTCCATGTGGAATTCTAAATTCTCCTTTTTGATCACCTTGATTCCCCCATGAACCCATGAATTTACCATCATTAGACCATTTGGTAACAGGATGTTTACCTCTTGAAAAAACCCATGCATTATCATCAGAGTCTATATCTATATCAGCGCATTGTCCCAAAGTCCAATATTCTGGAATAGATATAGGCCAATTTTGATCAAGCTCAAACTTAAATTTTCCATCTCCAACTATCATCTAGCTTATCCTTTCCCATTTTCTTAATGAAGCAACCTCTCTAGGAGGATCTTGATTTGATCCAAATGCTGTATAGGAGACCTCTGCTATGTAAACAGATCCAGCAGAATCTACTGCCATGCCATGGGGTCCTATAAATTGATCAGGGTTTTCGCCTAGTGTTCCTTTCCCAAAAGAACTGATTCGATCTCCCTTTTCGTCTACAATTACAACTCTTAGACCTAAATTTGGGACTCCAGCCTGAACATCTGGAGCACCAGCCTCAGCTATAAAAACTTCTTTCTCATTTTGATCTGAATAAATAGCTATTGGTCGGTGAAAATGCCATTGATCTAGATAATTTCCATCAAAATCAAAAATTTGAACTCTAAAGTTTTCTCTATCACATAATGCAATTTTATCTTTATCAAAAATACTAATATTATGAGGAAGCGAGAATTCACCTTCTTCTGATCCTGATTTACCCCAACTTTTCAAGTGATGTCCTTTAGAATTAAACTTATGAATTCTTGAATTTCCATACCCATCTGAAACAAAAATATCACCTGTAAATTCATCAATAGCAACATCAGTAGGTCTATTAAAATAACCTCCTTCTTGCCAAGGTGATGGCTTACCTTTCTCTCCAATAGTAAGTAATATTTCTCCTGATTTTGTTCTTTTTTGGACTATATGATCTAAATCATCAATAAGATATAAATTGTCATCTTTATCTATTCTGATTCCGTGGGGCCTATTAAATTCTCCTTCACCCCAATGACCAATGTAATTACCATCCTTATCAAAAATTATTAGTGGATAAAGCCCTCTGTTAAAAACATATACATTATCATTTGAATCAGTTGCTACACTTGTGGCCTCTTGAAATCTCATTGGATGAGGTAACTTAGCCCACAAAGGAACTGGTTGATAATTTTTATTTTTTAAAGTCATTTAATCTCCTTATTTTTTTATCCATTTTCTTAGCGAAATCAATT
>JAZANE010000012.1:0-4228 GCA_036228785.1 Chloroflexota bacterium | reverse complement strand
ACGGGAGCCTCTATCACTCATGCGAATCATCTTTCCATACTAGCTCCAGCTTTATGTGATTCTGCAGTTGGAAGATAACCTAAATTTTTGGCAAAAAAAGAATTATTTAAGTGTCCATTTAATATATTATTAAAGTTTTATGGAGCCTACCCTATAAATAGAACTAGGCCAGGATCCTCAGCCATTAAGTGGGTAAAAGAACAGCTTCAAACTAAAGAAAGTTCTTTGCTAATTTTTCCAGAAGGTACAAGAAGTAGAGACTTAAGATTACAAAAAGGACTTAATGGAGCAGCTATGATTGCAATAGATACTCAAAGTATTATATTGCCTGTCTCAATTGTTGGTTCTGAAAAATGTAAAAATTATTTACAGTTTTTATTCCCAAAAATGTCTGTGAAAATCAAGATAGGAAAACCTTTTAATATTGTTAATCTTCCCGAAAAAAAAGATAAAGATTTATATCAAATTATTACTAAAGAAATAATGCAAAGAATTTCAAATATGCTTCCTCAGGCTTATAAAGATGATGAAGATGAATTAGAATTTTGTTACACAAGAGCAATTGAAAACTAAACTCAAGACTACCATAGATATTTTTTTTGATTTAAATTACTTATGTAAACATAATTAGTCTAATATAGTCCCTATGTTGACTAATTGCAAAAATAAAAATACCTCAAAAATATTTATTGAAAATATTGTGTACTAAAAAAGTATACAATGCTTAAAAAAAATAGTAAAAGTTTCACAAAAAATTTACATAATCTGCTGTCCAAAGTTACTAATAATATGTACACTAGTTGAAAGTGTTAAGGAATAACTTTATGGCTGAAAATCTAAAAGATATAATTAAGGAAAAAATTGACCTTTTAGAGTTTTTGAGCAGCAAAGGAATTACTTGGACAAATCAAGCATCTAATCCAAAAGCTTTGTGTGTTTTTCATGAAGAGAAAACTCCATCTTTTACTCTTTCTAAAGATCGAAAAAGGTACAAGTGTTATGGCTGCAATGAAAGTGGAGATGTATTTGATTATTTGATGTCAGCTGAAAAGCTAACTTTTGTAGAATCAATACGACAACTTTCATCTTACTTATCTATTGAATACGATGATAATTCTTTTTCAGATGAATTAGAAAAAAGAAAAAAGATAAAAATAATCAATAAAGAAGTGTTAGAAGTTAATACTCTTGCGCAAAACTACTTTACTAAGCAATTATTCGATCAAAATTCTGAAAACTCAAAGTTTGTACGATCTTACCTAGAAGATAGAGGAATTTCAGAAGAAGCAGCTAGGAAAAATTTATTAGGTTACTGTCCTGATGGTTATATGGGAAGTTTGATGAGTTTTTTTCAATCAAATAAAACAAATAAAAGGGGGGTTATAAATTCTAACTTGCTAATTCGCAATGATGAAAGTGGAGATTGGTTAGATTTTTTTAGAAATAGATTAACTATAGCTATATTAGATGAAAGCTCTAATATAGTTGGATTTTCAGGAAGAGCTTTGACAGAAGATTCAAAAAGTAAATACATAAATTCAAGAGAAAGCGAAGTATTTAACAAGTCTTCTCTTTTATATGGTCTTGATAGAGCTTCTGAATCCATTCGACTAAAGTCTCAGGTCGTTGGTGTAGAAGGATACTTTGATTGTATTTCAGGTTATGAGAAGGGCTATAATAATTTGGTAGCAGTAATGGGAACTCAAATAAGTTCTGATAGTTTTGAAAAACTTAGAAAACTTACTACTCTAGATTCAGACTCAGGAGAAATAATATTTTGTTTTGATAATGATGGTGCAGGTAAAAAAGCAGCTGTAGATACAATAGCTAAGCTAAAAGATATAATTGCATCTGTATCAAAAAATACGTCGAAAAAAATTAGAATTAAGATTTGTTTCCCATCTTCAGGAAAAGATCCGGATGAGATTTTTAGAACAAATATTGTTGAATGGGAAGAAATGATAAGCTTGTCTCAGAATTTTATAGATTATTTAATAGATTATTATTCAGTTCTCCACTTACAAGGTCAAGAAAAAGATACTTACAAATTTTTAGATGTTGTTCTTCCGTTCATAATTGAATGTTGTGATGAGGTTCAGCAATCTTACTATTTATCAAAAGTTTCTAAGCTTACTGATTTAAGTTATGACTTACTCAAATCAGAATCTGCCAACTTAGGTAAATCAAAATATAGGAAAAATAAAAAAACTATAAAAGATGATGAAAGGATTCGTAGGATAATATTTAATCCTGAGAAAGCTCAAGAGAAGCATTTTTTAGCAATTTTATTTGATTCTAAAGAACTATTTGAAAATGTCAAAGATATTGAAGATGTATACTTTTCAGATCTGCACTACAGGTCAGTATTTAAGCTTTGGAAAGAGTCTCAAATGGTTATTGAGAGAGGTAGTATGCCGGATGATCTGATTTTTATTTACGATGAAATCGAAAATTATATTAATAACGACTTTGTAGTTGATCCAGATCTTAGTCAAGATATAGAATTAGAAAATGTGAAAAATAGGCTTGCAATAGACTATCAAAAACGAAAGCTTAATGAAGCTGAAATAAGACTATTTGAGCTTGAGAATAATGAAGATAAAGATGAAAATGCGATTACATCTTTAATGGATGAAGTTGTAAGAATAACTGAAAATATAAAAGATTTAGAAAGGAGCGAAGTAACTTGAAAGAGGATACTAACGAAAACGATAATTTGTACATTGACAATGTAGATGAAAATGCAGGGATTGATAAAGTCTTGATTTCTACTTCTTCTAGCTTAGAGGATGAAGAGGATTTGTCTGGGTCTACTTCTGTTGACACATATACCCAAAATGATGATTTGATGAACATTTTATCTAAGGGAAAGAAAGAATTTAAAGATACTTACGAAGATCCTATAAGAATGTATCTAAAGGAAATTGGTGATGTTAAACTTTTGTCAAGAAAAGATGAAGAAGTTTTAGCTAGAACAATAGACTTAAAATACAAGTATAAAAGCATGCATGATGAATTAGAAGAATCAAGTACGGAATTAATTAATTCTATTGACATCATCAAGAATGTCTTTGAATCCATAGTAAGCTTGAAGCCTATACTTGAATCTATAAATAAATTTTATGGTGCGTCTAAATCTGATTCATTTACACTTATTTATTTGACTTCTAAGGAATCTGAAATAACTAATATACATGGAGTTTATTCAGAGGATTTAGTTAGATATGTTGCAGATGTGAATAATATATCTAATGATGAAGTTACACAAAAAATAAAAGAATTATCTGATTTGCTTGGACTTATACCTGCTGATTTGACAGAACTTCTAGCAGATAACTTTTCAAAAATAAATTTAAAAAGTGTAATCAAAGATCAAGATTTTAATGATCAGCTAAATATGTATAAAATGGTAATTGATAGTCATTTTAACCAGATACTTTCAAGGTCTGATTTAGCACAAAGCCATCTTGCAGAAGCAAATCTAAGATTAGTTGTTTCGATTGCAAAAAAATATATTGGTCGAGGTTTGACTCTTCTTGATCTAGTTCAAGAAGGAAATATAGGCCTTATAAGGGCTGTTGAGAAATTTGACTATAGAAAAGGATTTAAGTTCTCTACTTATGCAACTTGGTGGATTAGGCAATCCATAACAAGAGCTGTTGCTGATCAATCTAGAACAATAAGAATCCCAGTGCATATGGTGGAGCAAATAAATAAAATTCTTAGAGTTTCAAGACGGTTAGTCCAGGAAAAAGGTGTTGAGCCTACCCCTGATGATATTGCTAAAGAACTTGATATGGATACAGATAAAGTTAATGAAATACTCAAGGCTTCACAAGATCCCATATCTCTAGAGGCTCCTATAGGAGAAGAACAAGATCTAAATCTTGCTGACCTAATTGAAGACCAAAATGCTGAATCTCCTCAAAATTCAGCTTCAAAGAATTTATTGAAATCTCAAATTATGGAAGTTTTAGAAACTCTTTCACCAAGAGAGAGACAAGTAATTGAGTATAGATTTGGAATAAACGATAGTAGACCTAGGACATTAGAAGAAGTTGGTCAAACTTTTGGGGTTACAAGAGAAAGAATAAGGCAAATTGAAGCAAAAGCACTTAGAAAGCTTAGGCACCCTACTAGGTCTTTGACTCTTAAGGATTACCTTGATTTTTAGTAATTAGTTATTAACTAAATACTATATAATTTGATTTTATTCTTATATTTTTGT
>JAZANE010000011.1:0-3420 GCA_036228785.1 Chloroflexota bacterium | reverse complement strand
TTTGAAAGTATTATTTATACCCTTATTATCTACAAAAAATATTGTAGGTAACTTAAATTTTTTTGAAAGCTTAATTGCATCTTTTATTCTTTCAAAATCATTAATATTAAGTTTTCCATCATTGCTTTTATTTATTCTTTGAAAGTTTTGTATTAAATATATAACTGATTGAGGTCCTAGTTTAGCTATACCTAAAGTTGAAAGATTTTTCTCGTTATTATCTTTGAGGGATATCACATCATCAAAAATAATATTAAGATACTGTTTAGCTGATGGCCTAGATTTTTCTATTTTTTTTGTTTGATTGGATTTTAGGAATTCTATTTCTGGAAGTTCTAAGTCTACTTTTTTAGGAATTTTATTATTTGAAGTCAATGACTCTAAAATAGATGATATTTCTTTTTTTAAGTTGTTTCTAGATATTATGTTATCAATCAATCCATTCTCGAAAAAATTTTCTGAAGTTAAGTCTACTCCTTCATTATCTATTGAAGTTTTTGCTATTTCATTTCTTGAAAACATTCCAATTATTGCACCAGGCTCAGCTATTTTTATATCTGCTGAGATTGCGAAAGAACTATATACTTGTCCTCCAGACGGGTTTGTTAGTATTGATACATGGGGAAGTTTTTTATCATTTAATTCATCCGTTGCATTTGTGGTCTTAATCATTTGAATCAAAGAAAAAACCCCTTCTTGCACTCTTCGTCCTCCACTTGAAATTACGGATAAAACTGGAAGTGAATTTTTTCTAGAATATGAAAAGGCTTTAGAAACCTTTTCACCTACAATGATTCCCATTGATCCCCCCAGAAAACCAAAATCAAGTAATATAATTACACTTTTAATACCTCCAATATTACAAGTTCCGGTAATAACTGCTTCTTCAAGCCCGGTTCTTTCTCTAGTAGTCTTTACATTTTTTTTATAGTTCTGATTGAGCTTTAAATTTTTTGGTTTTCTAACTGTAATATTTTTATTAAATTCTACAAAAGATCCTTGATCTGATATTATTTCAAGTCTTTTAGAGAAATCTACAGAATAATGAAAATTACAAAATGGACAGATTCTATATTTTGCATAGAAATCAGTTTCACTGATTTTTTCTTGACAACTAAGGCAATCTACTAGGTTTTCTCCTAAGCCTATATAATTTTCTTCCTTATTTATCATCCAACTAAAACTCTCCTTGGCTTACCAGCTTCTCCAGGACTTACAATACCGTTCTCTTCTAACTCATCCATTAATCTTGCTGCTCTAGGATAGCCTATCCTTAATCTCCTTTGGAGTAAAGAAGTTGACAAAGTTTTGCTTTGTGAACTCAAGTCTAATGCTTGTTCATATAAAGAATCTCCAGTAATCTGTGTATTATTTATATTTTCATCCTCCGTAATTTCAAGCATTTCTAGTTGATATTTTTCTTTAAATGGTTCCCACTGAGAAGTTATGCTTTGAATATCATTTTCAGTTAGGAGAACTCCTTGAATTCGACTCATTTGTGCATTGTCAATTGGACTAAATAACATATCTCCTTTTCCTATAAGCTTTTCAGCTCCGACTCCATCTAATACTGTCCTTGAATCTATTTGAGACATTACAGCAAATGAAACTCTACTTGGGAAATTTGCTTTTATCAATCCTGTTACAACATCAACTGAGGGTCTTTGAGTAGCTACAACTAGATGAATTCCAGTTGCTCTACCTAATTGAGCTAGTCTAACAATTAATCTTTCTATTTCGCTTCCTGCTTGTAACATCAAGTCGGCAAGTTCATCTATTACTACTAGAATATTCCACATTTTATGACTCTTTATCATCTTTTTATTAAAGTCAGAAATATTTTTTACGCCAACTTTTTCAAGAATCTTAAATCTAACCATCATTTCTTCAACAGTAGCTGATAAAACAGAAACCGCTTTTTCTGTATCAACAATTACATCTTCTGTATACAAATGAGGAATATTCGCATATGGAGTAAGCTCTACTCTTTTAGGATCAATTAATACCATTCTTACATCATCAGGCTTTCGTGTACTTAGCAGTCCTGTTATTATTGAATTTATGAAAACTGATTTCCCTGAACCTGTAGAACCTGCTACTAAAAGATGAGGCATCTTACTTAAATCAATTATTTTAGGGATACCATCCATTCCTTGACCTAAAGGAGCAGGTAATAAATATTTTTCAGAATTATCAAGGTTTTCAAATTCAATCACTTCCTTAAAATCAACTGTATTTGCTGAAAGGTTAGGTATTTCTATTCCCATAGAGTTTTGAACGCCGTCAAGTACTGCTTCAAATCTGATATTTGGAGATCCTAATGCTAGGGCTAAATCTTTTTCTCTTCTTAGTACTTGCTCTACCTTCACTCTCTTTTTTTCATTTTCATCTACCCACCCGGGCTTTAGTTGGTACATTGTAACTGAGGGGCCAGATGTGTGATTTTCAATAGTAGTGTTTACTCCATGAGCTGCTAATGTATTTATTATTATTTTTTTCGTATCAGAAATCTCATCTTTACTTAATTCTTCTTTTTTTGAAACCATAAGATTAGATGTATCTATCTTAGGCCAATTTAGTTTATCATATCGAAATTTATCAATTTTATTTCCTTCAATATCTTCATTTTCAATAGTGACTTTTTTCATTTCGAAGATATTGTTATCATTTGAAAAATTTATGTTTTTTTCATTAATTTTATTCTCATATATATTTGAAAGCTCTTCTTTTATTCCAACAGTGTTATTTTTATTTATAACTTCACTACTTTTTACTTGTATAGAATCTTCAATAGGTTTTTTTTTATTAGTAACAATCACATTGATTTTGCTTTCAGAATATTTTTTTTGAAGTCTTAACTTTTTTATATTTATTTTTTTAGCTATTTTTTTTAGTAATTCGAAAATCATAATCATTGATTTCAAAAAATTAAATAAAATTTTTTTTACCATCTCAGGCTTATATATAACTAATATTACAAATAAAGGTAACGATGTCCTAAAAAAAATATCAATATAATTAAAAATGCTCATATTATAACTATTCCAGTAGTATGGAGATTTGGCTAGAAATTCTCCATATTTTCCCGATAATGAATAGTCAAATGAAAAGCTTGAACTAGATACATAGCTAAAGGACCCCAGTACGATGTAAAGAGAAAAACTTATAAGAACAATTGAAAATATATTTTTATAGGACACATAGTTCTTTGAGTTTCTTATAGAGTATCGTAGAAGTATAGAAAATAAAAATATTGATAATGATGATATTAAGGGAGCTAACCCAAAATTTTCTCTAACACCAGTGAAAAATATTGGTATTAATGCAATAAGACATAGAAGCAATAAATACAAAAAATAATTTTTGTTCAATACGACCTCTGCAATTTTACTAAATATTATAATTTTGTTGTTATTCATT
>JAZANE010000010.1:0-9469 GCA_036228785.1 Chloroflexota bacterium | reverse complement strand
TATTAGATGAAATATCTAAACACCATACTATTTTAGCAATAGTATCTAAACCTGTGCCTAAAAACTCAAAAAGAAGAAAATTTACTAATTCAAAGCTTTTCGAGTATGCTAATAAAAATAATATCTTATATCTTCATCCGTTTACATTAGATCATTCTTTTGTTGATAAAATCTATTCTCTTGAGCCTGATTTATCACTAGTGATATCCTATGGAAAGATTCTTATAAAAAGGTTAATAGATATTCCTACATATGGAACAATAAATATCCACCCTTCTTTATTGCCTAAATACAGAGGACCCTCACCCGTTCAAGCTACTATATTAAATCAGGATAATGAAACGGGTTTTACTGTTATTCAGATGGATGAAGGTGTAGATACTGGGGACATATTGTATATAAGTAAAAAATATGATCTATCTTTGGATGAAACTTATTTAGAATTATTAAGATTTCTATTTAATGAATCTTCCAAAATTATAAATAACTTATTGTCCTCAATCGAGGGAAATAAGCTATTACCCCAAAAACAAATCAATAAATTAGCTACTCATACAAAATTGATAGAAAAAAAATCAGGTGAAATTGACTGGAATAATGATGCTTCTAATATATTTGCAAAATATAGAGCTTTTATAGAATGGCCAAAGGTATACTCAGTCTATAACAAAAAAAGATTTATAATTCATGATTTGATTATTTCAAACTATAAATCAACTAGTCCAGGAACTGTAGAAAAAATAGATGGAAAAATATGTGTTCATACTTCTACTGAAATGATAATTTTGAACCAAATTCAATTTGAAGGAAAAAAAATTATTGACGCTTCTACTTATTTCAATAATTTTGATTTATCTAAAATAAACTTAAAGACTAAATAATTTCTAATTGATATCCTTAAGAAATAATAGTTGAAAATGAATAAAGAATTAAAAAAACTAAATAAACCCTCATCAAACGGAAGATTTGGAAACTTTGGAGGTAAATTTGTCCCTGAAACCTTAATGCCTTCATTAAGAGAAATTGAGATAGCTTTTGATGAAATATCTAAAGATCAATCTTTTTGGGATGAATTAATTATTCTTCAAAAGGATTTTGTTGGTCGACCAACACCAATCTATTTTGCTAAAAATCTATCTCAAAAACTGAAACAAAATATTTGGATAAAAAGAGAAGATTTGGCACATACAGGAGCCCATAAAATTAATAATGCACTGGGACAAGGGCTTCTAGCTAAAAAATTAGGAAAGAAGAGAATAATTGCTGAAACAGGAGCAGGCCAACACGGAGTGGCAACTGCAACAGTATGCGCCATGCTCAACTTGGAATGTATAGTTTACATGGGAGAAGAAGATATAAAAAGACAATCTCCAAATGTATATAGAATGGAAATGTTAGGAGCTAAAGTTGAGCCAGTAAAATCTGGATCCAGAACATTAAAAGATGCTGTAAATGAAGCAATAAGAGATTGGGTTACTAATGTAGAAAACTCTTACTACATTATTGGAAGTGCAGTTGGTCCACATCCATATCCATACATAGTTAGAGAATTTCAATCTGTTTTAGGATGTGAGTCTAGAAGCCAAATTATAGAAAAATCAGGAAAACTACCAGATTATGTAGTTGCTTGTGTAGGTGGGGGGTCTAACGCTATTGGAATTTTTTCAGGATTTATGGATGATACATCTGTAGAATTAATAGGAGTAGAGGCTAGCGGTGAAGGAGTTGAAACAAAGAAACATGCTGCTACTATGACTAAAGGATCTCCTGGAATACTTCATGGTTCATTAAGCTATGTCTTGCAAGATCAATATGGCCAAATTCAAGAAGCTCATTCTATTTCTGCTGGTTTAGATTATCCTGGTGTAGGGCCTGAACACTCTTATCTTAAAGACATAGAAAGGGCAAAATATTTTTCTGCAACTGATGAAATGGCCCTAGAAGGGTTCAAATTATTATCCGTAGAAGAAGGAATTATTCCTGCTTTAGAGCCTGCCCATGCTTTAGGTTTCTTATTAGACTGGTCTAAAGAAATTGAGCCTAATCAAAATATTCTTTTCTTGCTCTCAGGAAGAGGGGACAAAGACATGGAAACGGTTTCAAAAAAAATAGATTCCAAATAAAATTTTAGTATAATCATACAAAAATAATTTCAGGAAAAAGGAAAAATGGATCAAAATGGACCTCTTCAAGATATTGTTGTTGTAGAGTTTGGAAACTTTGTAGCAGGCCCAACATCTGGACAGTTACTCGCAGACTTAGGTGCTACCGTCATAAAAATAGAACCTCCAATGGGAGAACCTTGGAGACATTCCTCACCTAGCTCTCCATTAGGGGAAAGTCGTACATTTATAGCACTTAATAGAGGGAAAAAAAGTGTTTGTATAGACCTAAAAACTGAGGAAGGTCAAAAAGTCTGTCATGATATTGTGTCTAAAGCCGATGCTGTTATTTCAAATAATAGAAAATCAACATCAGAAAAACTTAAATATGATTGGAATTCACTTTCAAAAATTAACCCTAAATTAGTTTATGTAGAATCTACAGCTTATGGTCCAAAGGGAGATAAAGCTGCGGAACCTGGTTTTGATCTAATTATGCAAGCATATACCGGGATTATGTCTACAGAGAATAAAGTTTATCACGGTGCTCCAAGCGCAGTTAGGTCCTCTTCTTATATTGATTATTCAACTGGATATGCGATGGCCTTAGGTGTTGTTTCAGGGGTATTGCAAGCTAGAACTACAGGAAAAGGGCTTTTATTACAAACAAGCTTGCTTGCACAAGCATTATCAATGCAAGCAATGCAAGTTACTAGAGTTGAAAATGATCTTAGTCCTGCTCAGAAATGGATAAACGAAAAAAAAGATTCAATGTTTGATAATAATGTAGCTTATGAAGAAATTCAAATGGATTATTCTATTCAAGGTGGAGCTCCACAGATAGCTCAATATTATCGAGCGTATAAAACAAAAAATGGAGCATTAGCCCTCGGGTGTTTAGCTATGCATGCTAGAAAAAGAATTGCCAATTTATTTAATTTAGAAGATGTTAGATTTAATCCTGCAAATAAATTTTCTTCTGAAGAAATGTTTCAAATTGGTAAAAACTTTGAAAAAAGCATGGAAGAAAAGTTTTTAGAAAAAAATACTGATGAATGGATTACATACCTAAGATCACATGATATTCCTTGTGAGCCAATGCAATTTACTGAAGAATTAGTTTCTAATAAACAAGCTATTGAAAACAACTATGTCATTGAATTAGATCATGGAACTGGCTCAAAAGTTAAATCTAGTGGACCCATATTTGATGTTTCAACTGGCAACGCTGAATTGAAACCTTCTCCTCTTTTAGGAGAAAATACTGAAGAAGTTTTAATGTCTATTGGTTATAAAAAAGAAAAAATAGATGCTTTATTTAAGAATAAATCAATTGGAAAAAATATTTAATAACTTTCCAAAAGTTTTTTTGTATAGATAGATAGTTTCATTTTTGGTCTTTGTGATTCGTGCTTATATCTTATGCATTTTCTTTCTTCCACCTTTTTGGGATATGTAGAAGTTACATGACAATCAAAAAAATATCCACAATGAGTAGGTATACATAAAAATTTTTTTTTTATTTGTGGCCCCGCTTGCTTTGGATTAGAAATCTTCATAGTTTTATGGAGTGCTAATTTAATTTTATGGATATATTTTTTTTTATCCAATTATTTGTCCTGTTTTTTTACTGAAATATAGGATCCAATAACAACAAAAATAGTAGCAAATACAATTTCTATTCCTGGTATTTCATTTAGTATTATCCATGCTAAAAATACTCCAAAAACAGGCTGTGAAAGGGAAATTATAGTTACTTTAGAGGGAAGATATTTTTTTAGAAGCCATGTTTGACCAATAAATCCAAATCCAGCTATGATTATTCCTTGATAAAAAAGAGCTAAGATCAAACTAGCTGAAAAAATGTAATTTTCATTTTCTAATATTATTGAGAAAGAAAAAAAAGATATAATTCCGATAATAGCCTGAGATAAAAGAATATTTATTTGACTTATACCTTGAGCAATTTGGGAAATATAAATTTGTCTTGCACCTAATAACATTGCAGAGGTAAGCATCAGTATATCGCCTAAAAAATAATCACTCTTTGAGTCCCTTATAGATTCCCAAAATAAAATTATTATTCCCCCATATGCAATAATCATGCCTAAAATTTTTAATTTAGTCAGCTTATCCTCTGGGACAAAAATATGAGAAAAGATTGAAGACCAAAGTGGAAAAGTTGTTATCATTATTACTCCATGACCGCCTGATGTGAAATTTTGACCGACATTCATAAATCCAAGTTGAATTGAAAATAAAGCTCCAACTCCCAATAAAGGAAGTATTTCTCTTTTATGAATTTGAAATTTTTCTTTGTTATATATTGCCCATAAAATAGCAACTATTCCACCAAGTAAAAATCTCATCCAGCCTAATCTTAGTGGAGGAGCATCTTCAAGTCCTATTTTAATAGAAATGGGATTTCCAGACCAAAGGATGGATAAAAAAAATGCTAGAATGACACCTTTTTTATCAGGACTGATTCTTTTTTCTTTAAGTTGTTTCAATAAGACTTATTAAAGTTTAAATATTATCTGTTTTATTTTTCAAATCATAATTGTATATTTGTTTAAATACACAATAAAAAGAGGTTTTTTTATCAAAATGAAAAAGATAGTAACTTTTGGAGAAATTTTATTACGACTAACAACTCTAAACAAAGAAAGATTTACACAATCAAAAAACTTTGAAATAACGTATGCTGGCTCTGAAGCGAATGTTGCTGTATCTTTATCTCATTTTGGAATGAATGCATACTACCTCTCTTCAGTTCCTGATAATCCAATTGGTCAGAGTTGTATAAATACTGTTAGGCAATTTGGTGTAAATACAGACTATATGGTTAAGACTGGAGAAAGGCTTGCTGTATATTATTTAGAAAACGGAGCGTCAATGCGAGCTTCAAATATTGTGTATGATCGAACAGGTTCTTCTTTTTCTAAGGTAACTCCTGATTCTTTTGATTGGGACTCTATTTTCCAAGATTGTGATCTTTTTCATTATTCTGGAATTACTCCATCATTGTCTAGTTCGACAAAAACTTTGACAGAATATGCAGTACAGCAGGCAAAAGAAAGAAACGTAAAAGTTTCATGTGATTTGAACTATAGGTCTAACTTATGGACACCTGAAGAAGCTCAAAAAACTATGATTCCGCTAATGGAGTACACAGATATTCTGATTGGTGGAAAAAAGGATCCTGAAATAATGCTTGGGGAGTATGTTGATAATGAGGAGGAAGAGTCTTATAAAAAACTTCTAATTTCCTTAGCAAAAAAATATAATTTTTCTAATGTAGCAATCTCGATGAGAGAAAGTTTTTCAGCTGATCATAATGATTGGTCAGGTTTGTTTTATGATAATAAAAATGTTTACTCATCAAAAAAATATGAAATACAAATAGTAGACAGAGTTGGTGCTGGTGATGCATTTACTGCAGGTATTATATATGGATTATTTAATAACCTTCCTTCTCAAGATATTGTTGAATTTTCAATTGCTGCTTCTGCGCTAGCCCATACTTTCCATGGAGATTTTAATCTAGCCACTATTGATGAAATTCTAGCAGTAGCTTCTGGAGATATTACAGGAAGAATTCGAAGATAGTTTTTTTGTTTTTATAATTAGAGCTTTATAGTATTCTTAAAGTATGAAAAGTTTTATTTATTTATTTATTTTTATTTCTTTTTTATCAGTTAGTATTTCTGATGAAAATACTTTAATTTTTGCTCAAGGAGAAGGATATTCTAAATATAAAATTTTTCATCAGGAAGAAATTTCAAATTATAAAGTTGAGATTTCACTTTCTCCAATCAACCCAGTAGTTGGGCAACAAATTTTTTCTATATATATTTCAGATATAAATTCAAAAGAACCAATTGAAAATCTTATAGTTAACGTTTATGCGACACCTTTATTTGATGATAAGAAAAAAACAACTCCTGCCCTTTCATCTCCGTCTATGAAAGGTTATTATCAAGCTATTTTCCGTATGGAAAAAGCTGGGTACTGGATAATGGACTTTGAAATTGATGATGGAGTGAATGTTAATAATATTTCTGAGCAAATAGAAATTTTCGAAAGAAACCGGACTCTTAACAGCGGAGATTTCTCTTATGGCTTTGTTGCTATGCAAGTGATTTTTTTTGTTGGTCTGGGATATGTTTTTTACGCAGCAAGAAGACGAAGAAGAAAGCTAAATAACTAAATTTATTCTTGCCATAATTTACCATTTTTGGTGATTATTTCTAAATTTATGTTTGCTCCAATTCCATTTCCATCAGGCAAATAAATTTCTCCTTCGTGGATTTTTTCATTAGGTAAAAGAAGCTCATGTCTCCAGTCAACCTCATTCACAGCATGCTCAAGCGGGAGCTTAGAATTTATAGATGAAGTTATATGGGCAGATGTTAGTAATGAGACTGGGCCTGATGGGCAATGCATTGAAATTTTATTAGAGTCTTCTAACCTTTGGTCCAAGTTAATTATCTCAGTGGGTCCCCCACAGAACTTAACGTCTGGCATGACTATATCTACTATTTCTTCTTCTATAAGCCTCATAAAATTATTTGCCCCATAAACCATTTCTGCGCCTGCGGTAGGAATAATTGAATATGAGTTTATTTTTTTCATATCTGCTTTATTTTTTTCTGGATCCACAGGTTCTTCAAACCACTTAACATTTCTATCTTTTAATTCATCATGTAAAAAATAGCTTGAGTTCAGATCAAATCTTGAATGACAATCAACAAAAAGATTTGTATCTTTTTCTAGGGTTTCCTTTATAGCAGAAATTCTTTCTAATCCTATTTTAGCCTCATCTGGTATGGCATCTTTTCTTTTAAATGGACTATTGCATTCATCAAATGGAGCACATTTAATAGTCTTAAATCCTTTTTTTTCAAATTCTTTAGCCTTTCTATTGAAAGCGTATGGGCTTCTTTCTACTGGCCCATTATCGTCTGGAAGCATGGATCTATTTATATTTGCATATAGCTTAATAACCTCCTTTTTTTCTTTGAGGCTTCTATTTTTTGACGCGAGATAATCCCTTAGACTCATTTGCAACCTTTTTGCATATAAGTCCAAGAATGCCGATCTTATTCCGCTTATTGCAGTTGCATAGCTTAAATTTATATTTGCTAAATCTTCTTGATGAATAATTTCAAGAAGATTTTCCTCGGAAGTTATTTTTTCATCTCTTAATTTGTTTGAAAGTTTAGCAATTATTGAGGATACAGGAGATTGTAGCTGAGTATCTGTAATTTCTGAAATTCCAGATATGCCATCGTCTGAAATAAATTCCATAAATTTCCATTCAGTTTTTGCCCTTACATGTACAGAGTAAAAGTTTAAGTTTTTAATTTTTATCCATTCATCATTCATGCTTAGAAACCTTTTACCTAGTTATAGTTGTGTAATAAAAATTCATGGGGATTTTTTTAATGGTTAAAGATATTTTAGTTTCACATATTTGTAAAAAATATTTATAAAGTTGGCATGAGGAAAAAATCTTTTTTGGATTTTTGGTGAGAGTTTATTCCTAGATCATTGCTTTCAAAAATTATTATCACTTTTTGGCCCAAATCAATACAGGATTTCTTGCTGCTTGCGCCTCGTCTAACCTTTCAACGGGAAGATTTATAGGTGCATCAATAATTTCTTTTGGATTACTTTTAGATAGTTCGCTTATCATTATCATAGCATCAATAAACTTGTCTAGAGTTTCTTTTGATTCGCTCTCTGTAGGTTCTATCATTAACGCTTCATCTACAATTAGAGGAAAATACATTGTTGGTGCATGAAAGCCTTCATCTAGAAGCTTTTTTGCGATATCTATAGCTTTCACCCCATCCTCTTTTTGTTGAGAGGCTGACAATACAGTTTCATGCATACAGTGCCTTGATGATGTTAGTCTAAAGTCTTTTTTGAGTTTTTCTTGAATATAATTTGCATTTATTATTGCACTTTCAGAAATTTCTTTCAAACCCGCTTTACCCAAAGATCTTATGTAAGCATAAGCTCTAACTAGTATTCCAAATGACCCATAAAAACCATTAAGTCTTCCAACGGTATTGTTAGGTTTATAATGCTTATAATCATTTCCTTCTTTTTTTACGTGGGGGTATGGCAAGAAGCTTTCTAAATATTTTGCAACCATTACTGGGCCTGAACCAGGCCCTCCGCCACCATGGGGTGTAGAAAAAGTTTTATGAAGATTAGAGTGACAAATATCAATACCTAGATCACCAAATTTAGTTACTCCCAATAATGCATTGAGGTTTGCACCATCTGCATAAACCAAACCTCCGTTATCATGTATAACTCTAGTAATTTCTAAAATGTTTGGTTCAAAAAGACCTAAAGTTGACGGTAATGTTAACATTAGTACACAAACATTTTCATTTACTTTTTCTTTTAAGTCTTCTAGATCTATGTCACCTTCGTTTGTAGTCTTAATGGTTATGGCTTCAAGCCCTGCCATTGATGCTGAAGCGGGGTTGGTCCCATGAGCCGAATCTGGGATTAGGGCTATATTTCTATTATTTTGATTATTTTTTTTGTGATATTCTCTTGCTATTAGCAAACCTTCATATTCTCCTTTTGCCCCTGACAATGGAGCAAGAGAAACTCCAGGTAAACCTGTAATTTCACCTAATTCTTCTTGAAGTTCAAACATCAGCCTCAGATTTCCTTGCACTTTTTCGTCAACTTGATTTGGATGAGATGTAGAAAATCCAGGCATGGAAGCTATTTGCTCATTAATTTTAGGATTATATTTCATCGTGCAAGACCCAAGAGGATAAAAATTTGTATCGATAGAATAATTTAAGGAAGATAAATTAGTAAAATATCTGATTAAGTCTAGCTGACCAACTTCAGGCAAACTTAATTCTGTTCTTAAGAATTTTGAATCTGGAAGTTCACTCTTCTTGACACCAGCTTCTGGAACCTTAATTGCTTTTCTTCCTGATTTAGACTGATCCATCAATAGAGGCATTTCCTTCTTAATCATTTTCTCCTCCTAGCAGATTTATAGTTTTGTTTATAATTTCAGGTGAGTTTAATTCTGTAACTGCAAAAAGCATTTTTTTACTTTTTGAAGTTGAGATGTCTATTCCTCCTTCAATATTATTTTCTTGGAAAATCTTATTGATTTTTGACAGATCTGTTTCAGACTCTATTACAAACTCATTAAAGAAATTCTTTGAAATTAATTTTAATCCCGGAATATTATTTAGTTTTTCAGCAAAATAATGAGCTCTGTGATAGCAAGTTTCTGCTATAGACTGGATGCCCTTAGGACCCATTGTTGCCAAATATACAGCTACCATAAGTCCGATAAGCTGAGTACTGGTACATAT
>JAZANE010000009.1:0-3041 GCA_036228785.1 Chloroflexota bacterium | reverse complement strand
ATTTTTCTATTGCTCTCATTAGCCCAATGTTTCCTTCTTGAATCAAGTCCAGCATTGACAAGCCTCGATTTAGATGTTTCTTGGCAACTGAAACTACAAGTCTTAAGTTAGCTTCTCCTAAATGCTTTCTGGCCTTTTCACCTTCATCTTTGATAATCCTAAGATGATTTTTTATTGATTTAGTTGATATATCTTTTATTATTTTATTTTGGTTCTTAATTTGTTTTTCTATATCTAAATCGGATGACATAACATAATTTTCAGGAAGGATTCTTCTTAGTACAGAGAGTTCAATTATGTTATTTTCAGCGTCCTCTAAAGGAATACCAATAGCATCAGAAACATATTTAGATGCTTGCATAAAAACTTCATCTATTTTTTGTCCATCTATTATTTCTTTTACTTGTTCGTTTACAACAAGATCTGAAAGAGTAAGATTTCCTTTAATATTTAGGAATTTTTTCAATGACTTTATCAATTTAGATAATTCTGAAAACCTATCAAAAGCTTTCATTACAATAAATGAGTTTAGTTCATCATTCAAGTAAAAATCTTTAGAGTAATCTATTATTTCTTCATCAAAATCAGAAGGCTTTGCCATAAGTTTTTTTACACATATTGAAGTTTCGATAGATCTCGCTAATATAACTTCATCACTTGCTGATAATAAGTTTACTTTTCCAATTTCCTTCAGATACATTCTTACAGTATCATTGCTAAGTTCAGAATCATCTTTATTTTTCTTAGTTTCGCCTTTTGAATCTCTTTGTTGTTCCCAATTTGTCAGTTCAGAACTTGAAAATGATTTTAAATCTTTTTCTTCTTCATTAGCTTCATCTTCTATGCCTGTATCACTGCTTCTATGAATACCTTCTTCGTTCTCAAAATCTTCATCATAATCATTACTTATTGATGAATTTTCTTCATTAGACTTTTGAACCAATTGTCTCTCCTATATTAGTTGCTCAGATAATTTATTATATTGAAATTTCTTTTGAACAAGAACACGAATTTAATACGGGTTTTTAACTTGCTTGAAAAAAAAATAAGGTGTATACCCTTATTATATAACATTTCATAGTAAATTTAGAGGGTAGTATGAGTAGTTTTAATTTTGATAACTTATGGTCTGAAAAGTCAACTGATGCAGATAGAAAACTTACGCTTCATGCAAAATATGATTTTTCGGTTGCTTATCCACCATATGAAGAAGTAACAATGTATGGACTTATCGATGGATTAAAGTCTAAAGTTGACGCAAATTTAGAAAAAGTATCTAAAGAAATGGCTTACTATCCTCATATTCAAGGTGATGAATCTCTAAGAGAATTTACAGCAAATAAGATTGCATCTGATAGAGGTATTAAGACCGATAAAGAGTCAATAGTTTTATGTAATGGTTCAGGAGAGGCTAATGGCTTAATCATACAAGCACTAATTGACCCAGGGGATTATGTTATAGCTGAGCAATTTGTTTACATGGGAACAACAAAGCAACTAACATTTTATAATGCTAATACCGTCGGTTCTCCAATTGATGATAAAGGACTCATACCTGAAAAATTAGAAGAAACTATATTGAAAATAAAAAATGATCATGGTGTTTTGCCAAAAATGCTGTATACAATACCTGAACATCAAAATCCAACGGGTTCAACATTGCCAAAAGATCGTAGAATAAAAATCATTGATATCTGTCATAAGTATGGTATTCCTATTCTTGAAGATGATTGTTATGTAGACAACAGATTTGAAGGGGAACCAGAGCCTGCATTTGCTTCTCTTGATGATTCTGGAATGGTAATTTACGTAGGTTCTTTTTCAAAGTTAATTGCACCAGGATTAAGACTAGGTTTCTTCACAGCTTCTAATGAGGTTATTGATAGAGCCCTATCTGTCAAGGTTGGGTCTGGACCTAATCAGTTTGCAGCATATGCAGTAGATGGATATCTACGAAGTAATTTAGAAGAACAAAAATCTAACTATGACAAAATTCTAAAAGAGAAAAAAGAGTCAATGGAAAAGGGTCTTGAAGAAGTTTTTTCAGGAACTAATGCAAAATGGTCTTCTCCACAGGGAGGATGTTATACTTGGTTCGAAATGACAGATGGAAAAAACCTATCTGAAATAAGGGATGAAGTGTTTAATAGGGGAGTTGGATATATCGCAGGAGATATGTTCGCACCAAATGGAGATGGTCAGAATATGGCTAGATTATGCTTTGCATTTGAACCTATTGAAAAAAATTATGAAGGAATTATAGAACTTGGATCAATTTTCAAAGATTTGAACGTAATCTAAGAATTTTTTCTTACATCAATTTCTTCTTTTGAACCAATATAAAACCCTACTCTTTGATGTAAATCATCTGGAGCTAAGTTCAATATCTTGTTTTCACCATCATTTGCATCTCCTCCTGTATTCTCTGCAATAAAAGATAGTGGATTACATTCATAGATAAGCCTTAAGCGCCCTTGACCTGTTTTTGGGTCTGCAGGATATGCAAAAATTCCACCTTTTAATAAATTTCTATGAAAATCTGCTACAAGTGAACCAACATATCTTGCAGTATATTTTCCATTTTCTCCAGATCTTAAAGATTCAATCCATCTTTTATCTTTATCTGTAAATTTATTCCAATTTGATTCATTAATTGAGTAAACCTTTGAGTTTCCATGAGTGATTTTTTCATCAGTAACTAAAGCTTTTCCATTATTATCAAATGAAAACATAGATGTATCTTCTTTCGAAGAGATACACATTACTGATGATGAACCATAAACAGTATAACCAGCGACAATTGCTTGACTACCTTTTTGAAGTAAGTTTGATATATCTCTTTGGTCATTATTAATTTTTTTGTAAATTGCAAAAATAGTTCCTACAGTAACAGAAACATCAATATTAGAAGATCCGTCTAATGGATCAAATACAACTATATAATCTGCATTTGAATTATTCGGACTTGGAACAATTACAGATTTTATTTCTTCTGAGCCCATAAGAAAAACTTTCCCTGTATTAGAAAGACTTTTTATGAG
>JAZANE010000008.1:0-2595 GCA_036228785.1 Chloroflexota bacterium | reverse complement strand
TACTTAGCGGGAGGGTTTGCTAATTACATAGATATTCAAAACGCTATAAATATTGGATTTATACTAGATTTCCCACTAGAAAAGATAAAAAAAATAGGAAATTCAGCTTTAGAAGGTGCAACAAAATTATTATTATCAAATAAACTTAGAAAAAATCTAGTGAAATACGTGAAAAATATTGATCATCTAGAGCTAGAAACAAAATCTGATTTTTTTGACTATTTTGTAGAAGGGTGTCAATTCAAAAAGATTTCTATATAAATTATGAAATATAAAGCTGTAATAACCGATTATGTTTGGCCTAACTTAGATATTGAGACCAAAATTCTTAATGATAACGATATTGAAGTTGTAGATTGTAATTCAAAAAATGATGACGAATTAAAAAAAGAATTAATTGATGCAGATGCTATATTATTTTGTTTTAGAGATATAAATGCTGATATTTTGAGTGTTGCAGAAAATTGTAAGGTTGCTTCGAGATATGGTATTGGTGTAGATAATATTGATATTTCAAAATGTACTGATCAAGGTATAGTAGTAACCAATATTCCTGATTATTGCTTAGAAGAGGTGTCTGATCATGCAATAGCAATGATTATAAGTCTAAACAGAAGGATTTCAGATCATTCAAACATGGTAAAAGACGGAAGATGGAATGATTTGAATTTAGATATTCCTGTTCAAAGACTAAGTAATTCTACATTGGGTATTGTTGGTTTTGGAAGAATAGGAAAAACTATTGCTAAAAGAGTTTCTGGATTAGGAGTCAAGTGTCTAGCATATGATCCATTAATTGAACCTGGTACTAGTATAGAAGGTGTGAGTATAGTTGAATTTCAAGATCTTCTTGAAAACTCTGATTTTATTACTGTTCATGTTCCATTAAATGATAAAACCTATCACCTTTTTTCTGAAAAAGAGTTTGAACAAATGAAAAATAATGCTATTCTAATCAACTGTGCAAGAGGAGGACTTATTGACGAAGCAGCTGCATCAAAAGCTTTATCAGATAATAAAATTGGAGGGATTGGTTTAGACGTAATAGAAGATACATCTAATTCTCCAAATAGTCCTTTATTTAGAAATAAAAATGTAATCATAACTCCACATACAGCTTTTTTTTCAAAAGCTTCCAATGAAGAGCTTCAAAGAAGAACTGCAGAAGAAATAGTTAGAGTTTTGGGAAATAATAGGCCTGAAAATTTTATAAATCCTGAAGTTATTGGTAAAACAAAGGCTGACTTGAATTAATTATCTAAAGTCATTTGCCTTTGGTTTCTTTCTTCTTTAGACTCATTTTCTTGTTCATCTTCAATAACGTTTTCAATGACAGAAACGTCTAAAGCTTTATCTGGATTTTTGTCAAGCTGAGTTTCTAAGTCTTTTACAGCATTGAATTTTCTATCTAGAGCTTTTCTTCTTCTACCCTCAAGATAGTCAAAATGAGTTGTAGCGGTCTTTAGTGCTCTAGCTACTACAGATTGTTCCTCAATATAATTATCCCATTCTTTTTTCAATTCATCTAAAATGGTCATGATTTGATTTTGATTCTCTCCTATAGTTACAACTTTCATGAATTCTTTAATAACCCCGACAACTAAAAGTAAATTACCAGGAGAGGTAATTGTTACCTTTTTCCCTTGAGCATACTGTATTAGATCCATTCTTTTTTCATAAATGAAAGATAAAATATGATCACTTGGAACAAATACTATGACATTATCTAAGGTGTTTGATTTAGTATTTATATATTTTGTTCCAACTTCGTCAATTATTCTTTTTAGAGAATCAAAGAATTTTTTTTCTCGATTTTGATTATCAGATTCTTCTGAGTCTTCATCCATTAGAGGCTGAAAGTATTCCCAAATAAATTTAGAATCCATGTGTATTACTTTTCCGTCAGGCAAATTTATAGTGAAATCAGGTCTAGTTCCATTTTCTAATACTTGTTGTGTGTCATACTGCACTCCCTTAATAAAACCTGCACTTCTAAAAATATCCTCAGCCATTAATTCACCTAATTGGCCTCTAGTTTGAGTCCCTGAAAGAACATTAGTTAATTTACTAAATTCTTGTTTTGCTATATTTATAGCATCTTCTGTACTTTTATTTTGTTTTCTAAGTAAGTCATTTGTAGTTACTAATTTTACGGTTTCTTGCATTGTTTTATCGTACTGTTTAGTCATTAAGTCCTTAACAGTTTGTAAATCCTTATTAAATTTGTCGTCTTTTTCAGAGAGTAACTCTTTGACTTTATTTTCTACTCCTTCAGTGGTGTTGTCAGCGAATTCCTTAAATTTCATTCCTGAAAAATATTTAGAAAAACGAGTAAAAAATATTATTGAAATTCCACCTATTGAGAAAATAAGGATTATAAGAAGAAATATTATTGACAGATTGAATAAACTCATAAAGATATTTTTATTAGGTGTTTAAAATAATTTTAGGGTTTTAATGTAAAATAAGTCAAATTATATATTTTAGAAAATTTACCCTTAGCAGTAGATAAATCTGCAAAAGCAGAAGGTATAAAATTTCTCATTGGACCTAACGATTAAGTATAAAAATTCAGTTAGAATAAATCTATGACAG
>JAZANE010000007.1:0-11045 GCA_036228785.1 Chloroflexota bacterium | reverse complement strand
GATTTTGAAAATTCTTTATACATTTGTTCAGTACTCAATGGATTTTCTGTCACAAGTTTTATTTTATTTAAATCAATTTTTTTATTACTTAATCCATACTTAAGCATTGCTTCTGGTTGACCTCCTCTAACGTAATAAAATGGGTAATTATATAAATCTGACCAATCAAACTTATATGTTTTTGAAGTGATGAAAAATCCGTCTCTAGAATTTATCAGTGCAAAATGTTTTATGTCAGAAGCAATATTTTTTTCTAATAAATTCCAGCTTTGAGAAACTGCAGATTGGGAAACATCTATTTCACCACTACTTATTTTTTCATAAACATTAACATTTGGAGATGGAGTATGATATACACCCTTAATTTCGTATTTTTCAAGAAAACCTTCACTTATTAGAGCTATTAGTGGGCTATAAAAAACAGCATGTCTTGAAGCGGTAAAATTTATAACTTTCATTTTTTCCCTTTTTTCATCAATAATTACATCTATAGTAGTTTTTTTGTACTCATTTTGTAATACAATTTTTCACATAATTTATTCCAAAACTATTAATTGTCAAGATATTCAAGAAATAAAAAAGCTTTACGACAGATTGAAGGAAGGCATTCAGTTATTGAAACTTTACTTTCAAATAAAAAAGTTTCATACATAGATATTTCCGAATCTAATGAAGTTGGCCCTCAAATTGAAAAAATTGTTTCAATGGCTAATGAAAAAAACATAAAAGTTAATTTTATTTCAAAGACAAATATAGAAAAAAAATCTTCTACTAAAAAATCTCAAGGAGTAATTTTATATCTTGATGATAATTATCAATCATCGGTTGAAGATATGATTTTTTTAGCTGATAGAAAGAATGAAGTCCCACTAATAATTTTTTTAGATAGAGTTCAGGATCCTCATAATCTAGGAGCTATAGCTAGAACTGCTGAAATATTTGGTGCACACGGAATAGTTGTTCCATCAAGAAATTCTGCTAAAATTTCTCCTGGTGCTATAAGAGCATCTGCCGGCGCATTAGAGCATATAGAATTTTCCATAGTGAATTCTATTTCTAAAACTCTAAATTACCTAAGGAATATGAACTTTAATATTATTTCTCTAGATATGTCAGGTAAAAGTATTCAGCATACAAAAATTGATCCATTGAAACCTATTGCCCTAGTTGTTGGCTCAGAACATGATGGGATTTCAAGGGACGTGATCGAAATTTCTGATGATATCGTATCTATTCCTATGAAGGGTGAAGTTTCTTCTCTTAATGTTTCGGTTGCAACAGGTATAACTCTTTTTACTATTTTCTCAAAAAGGAATTAGTTTGGATAAAAAATTATTATTAGTAATTTTTCCTGTAGTCTTTACTGCCAACATATTTCTATTGGATTTCAATACAACAATTATTGCAATGCCTTCAATTATTGATGATTTTAATCTTTCACTAAGGCTAGCATCTTGGATTATTCTTTCTGCATCAATCGTTATGACAGCTTGTTTGATGCCCATAGGAAGAATTGCTGACTTGTTAAGTAGAAAATTCTTTTATATCCTTTCGTTATTTATTTCATTATTTGGAATAATTTTTGCTAGTTATGCATCTAATGTATATATATTAATATTGAGTAAAACTATATCAGCTGTAGGAACTACAGGAACTTCTATAATGATGTTCGTTATTGTTACAGCTACTTTCCCAAAAAAATATCAAGGTTTAGGACTAAGTATCATAACAACCTCTGTTGCATTAGGAATGATGATTACTCCATTTATAGGAGGTGTTTTGGTAGATAATTATGGATGGAGATTTGCTTTTAGAATAATTGGATTTATTGGATTTATTACCGTTATTATGACATTTTTATTTGTCCCTAAAATGGAAAGACAGAAGATTAATCTAAAATCTTTAGATTTGATTGGAATGATTTATTTCATCCTGATAATGACTTTATTTGTGTTTATAATTAATGATCCATTAACTTTTGGATTTTTTTCAGTATTGCATATACTTATGACTCTTATTTTCTTTTTATTAGTTGTTGTATTTTATAGATATGAAAATAATCATCCCAAACCAATACTTAATTTTAAGAACTATAGTAAACCTGCTTATTTTTGGGGATCTTTGTCTAGAATGTTTGGATTTACAGGATTTTCTGTATTATTATTTTTAAATCCAATTTTTTTACAAAAAATTATAGGTCTTAGTGAAACTTCTGCAGGCACAATTCTTTTTTACTCAGGAACAGGAACTGTTATTGCTTCATCAATTTCTGGAAGGCTTTCAGATAAATTTGGACATAGAATTTTTACAGTAACCGGTATGATTCTTTCCGCTTCTGCTAATTTGTCTCTGTCATTTTTAGCAAATGATTTTAATTTGACATTATTCACGATTTTTATGTTTATCAATGGTTTCGGAATAGGAATGTGGATGGCTCCTAACATGAGTGCAGTGCTCAGTAGTGTACAAAAAGATCAGTATGGATCTGTGAGTGCATACTTAAACTTAATTAGAAATATTGGAACAACATTTGGACAAAGCTTAGCAGCTACAATTCTTGTAATTTATTTAACTTCTGGATCTGTGACTGTACAATTAAGTGAAATAAACTCTGATTCTCCAGATGAAATTTTGTCTTTATTTATAAATGGTTGGAGAACAACTTTAATTATTTCTAGTATTATTGTTTTTATATCTAGTTTTGCATCATTCAAATCAAAATAGGAGGAATTATGGATAGCTTGAAAGATAAAGTAGTTATTATTACAGGTGGGGGGACAGGAATAGGAAAGGCTATTGCTAAATTATTCTGCTCTGAAGGGGCAAAAGTTGTGATAGCTTCAAGAAATCAGGAAAATTTAGTTAATGCTGTAAATGAAATAAGGCAAACTGATAATGAAATTATTGATTATTTAAGAACGGATGTGACAGTCACTGATGACGTTGCTAATCTTTTTTCATTCACATTTAATAGACATGGATCTGTCGATATACTAATTAATAACAGTGGGGTTATTGAAGGGAATCCCATTGATCAAGTTTCAGATGAACAATGGGAAAAAGTAATATCAGTTAATGTTACGGGTATGTTCAAGTGTATTAGAGAAGGTTTCAAGTATATGAAATCTAGAGGAGGAAAAATAATAAATATTGGATCTATAGCTGGTGAAACTCCAAGAATGTTTTCCTCACCTTATACAACTAGTAAGCATGCAGTTAGAGGATTAACTAAATCTGCAGCTCTTGATGGTAGAGAGCTTGGTATTTCAGTCAGCTGTTTGAATCCCGGTAATACAAAAGTTGATAGAAGAGCGGATGGTCGTTCTGGAAGCGGTAGAGACGAAGGGCCAGAAATATTAATTGAAGCAAATGACATAGCAAGAACGGCACTATTAATGGCATCACTTCCGTCAGGAACAAATATGCTTGAGGCAACTGTATTACCAATTGATCAGGAATTTATTGGTAGAGGTTAGATTTTTTTCGTATAATAAAAAAAAAATAAATGGAGCACATAATGTACATACTAATGGTAAGACTAAAAGTAAAGGAAGAAAAGATTCAAGAATTTATTGAAGAATCAATAGGAGATGCAGCAGGTTCTGTAAAAAACGAACCAGGTTGTAGAAGATTTGATATTATTCAAGACTCTACTGATCCTACTCAATTCGCATTTTGCGAAATTTATGACAACGAAGATGCATTCAAAGCACATACAACTTACGAACATTTTAAGATATGGGCTGAAAATACAAAAGACTTTTATTCGGCGGAAACAGAAGTCTCTTTCTGTAAACCTGTATATCCTATAGATAATGTTAAGTGGGGTTCAGCAAGAGATGATTTTTCTGACCATGAATACTTCTCAAATTCTTCTTTGATGGTTATCGCTGCACCTCAGTATGTAAAAAAGGAGAATGTCCAAGAATTTATTGATTCTATAACACTAGATAGTATAGGATCGACTAATGAAGAACCTGGATGCTTACGATTTGATGTGTATCAAAACTTAAATGATCCTACTGAACTATATTTATATGAAGTTTACTCTAATGCAGATGCATTTGAGTATCATAGAGGAACTCCACATATAAAAAAATGGCAAGAAACAGTTAAGGATATGTATGATGAGTCAAGAAAAGGTCAAAACGGTAGAAGAGGAAAAAATATTTGGCCACCTGATAACTGGGAATGGAATTCTGGACAAAGAAAATAATAGGGGGAAAAATGAAAGTTACAGGTGTTAAGACTTACGTTATAGAGAATGAATCTGCTCCTCGATCAGGAGGAGGAGAAGAAACTGGTAATTGGTATATAGGAGGTAAGTATTTTCTCATACTAGAATTGTCTACTGATGAAGGAATTATTGGTTTAGGTGAAAAACTGACTGGAAGTTCTTTTACAGGAAATATGACTTGGAAAGATTTTAACTCTCAAATACAGCTAGTTCATGAAACAGTAGAAGCTTTCGTTATTGGAAAAAATCCTTTTGATATTGAAAAAATTTACTATGATATGTATGCTGGAAGGCACGATTATAGACTTCCTAGTTTGCATTTTGGAATGGTTCTTTCAGGAATTGAAATGGCATTATGGGATATTGTTGGAAAAGCAACTAATCAGCCTATTTATAATTTACTCGGAGGAAAGTGTTGGGATAAATTAAGAGCCTATGCTTATATGCCACCAATACCTGAAGGTAATCCAGATAATGCTGGAGCTATAGCAGAACTATTACTAGAAGAAGGGAACACTGCTTGTAAATTTGATCCATTTCATCCTATAATAGGAGTTCCTAGGGATATCAGCTTGAAAGAAATTACATATACAGAAAATATATTTAAGAGTATAAGATCTGCAGTTGGCAATGAATTAGAAGTAGGATTAGGCACACACGGGCAATTAACTACATACAGTGCTATAAGAGTTGCTAAGGCTATAGAACCTTACCAACCTTTTTGGTTTGAAGAACCTGTTTCTCCTGAAAATATTGATGAAATGGCGAGAGTTGCGGCTCACACAAGTATACCAATAGCAACTGGAGAAAGGCTTGCTACTGTTTTTCAATTCTCTGAATTGTTAAAAAAACAAGCTGCTCAAATAATTCAAATTGACATTGGTCAAGCTGGAGGTATTCTAGTTGGTAAAAAAGTTGCGGCTATGGCAGAAGCAAATTATGCTGTTATCGCACCACATATGTATTGTGGTCCAGTTGCAGCAGCAGCAGCTTTGCAAGTCGCTACTTGTGCACCCAATTTCATGATAGCTGAAGCTAATCAAGGACCTCTTCATAAGAAGATATTCAAGGAACCAGTTGTATTTGAAAACGGTTTTATTGAGATTCCAACTGGCCCTGGTCTAGGTATAGAATTTGATCCAAAAGTTCTAGAGAAGCATATAGTTAGTTAGCTACAAGCTAATTGTTGCAAAAGATGGTTTACCCATTAAGGTATTACTATGTAATTTTCCACCAAAATTCGCATCGGAAATCCATATCTTATCTTTTTTAATAGACATTCCGTGTGGATAGGGATCATCCTTATCAAGCTGAATAGAATCAAGTATTGACCCATTATTGATATCATATTTTATAATTTTTTTAGTTGATGTATGGGCACACCATATTCCACTTTCATGTCTTGCTAAACCATGCAATCTTTCTTCTTCTACAAGAAATCTAGAAACAATTTCATAAGTCTCTGCATCAACTTTATATATAGCTTTTGGATTAAATGCAGTTATCCAAATAAAACCTTCATCCCATTCAATACCGTGAATACCTCCTCCATCTGGAGTTGAAAATTTATCAACATATTCCCCAGTTTCTTGATCTAACTTATATATTAATCCTTTATGAGTATCTGTTGGCCTAAAACTTCTAGCTTGCGTTTCACCATTAGAAGCAGTCCAAATAAATCCACCTCCAACAGTTATTCCAGATCCATTTTCTGTGATTGTTTGAAGTTTGTTTTTTATACTTCCTTTTTCATCTAATATATATACATCATCTAGTTCTTGATCCATTACATATAATCCTTTTTCAGTCCATTGAAGACCATTAGGATGTTTACATGGAGAACTAAATACTTCTTTAGAAATCATTTTAACCTCGTTTGTTTTTATACATGCTGATTAACATAAATAATGAAATAATTGTATAAAATAATTTTATTTTTTATATTATTACAAATACATAACAAATGTTTTCGATATTTAAGAGAAAAAAGAAAGTAATGATTTTTATAGATGGTTCAAATCTATATCACGTTCTATTAAAAAATTGTGGTAGAAGTGATCTGATGTTTTCTTCTTTTGGGAAAAAATTGGCAGGAAAAGACAGAGAATTAAAGAAAATATTTTACTACAACGTCAAACAAGAATTACAGGGAAAAATAAAGATTCCTGAAGAACAAAAAAAATTTCTAAAAAGCTTAGAAAAAATTGATAATCTTGAGGTTAAGTTAGGGATTTGGAAGGAACAAAATGGTTCAATTGTTGAAAAAGGAGTAGATGTTTTACTTGCAACTGACTTAGTATTAAATTCTGTAAAAAATAAGTATGACACAGCAATTATTGTTAGTGGAGATGGAGATTTTTTCCCAGCAATAGAGGCTGTGAAAAAAGAAGGTAAAAGAGTTGAAGTCGCGGCCTTTGAATCTAATATTTCTAAAGAAGCAAGTGATTCAGCTGATAAAGTAATTAAGTTTAGAAAATCTTTTTTTAATAACCTTTGGATGCCTAAGAAAAAAAATAGAACAAATTATAATCATATTAGTAAAAAATCATCAAATAATAAAAATACTAAACCAAGAAGTAATAATAAAAGAAAATTATTAGTCTAATGTATGAATTTTTCGATACCTAGACAAATTACTTTTACAATCGTTCCACTAGCTCTTATCATAATGGGTGATAGTATATTATATGTTGTTTTACCAATAAATTTTGAATTTTTCAAGATTGATTCTTATCTAGGTATTCCTTATGAATTTTGGATCGGTTTTATTCTTTCAATTAATAGATTTGTAAGATTCTTTTCAAATATTTTTTCAGTTAAGATTTTTAGTATATTAGGATTTAGAAATACTATTTTATTAGCCTGTATCATAGGAGCAACTTCTACCTTATCCTATGTTGTTTTTAAGGGAGTTTTATTATTGATAATAGCTAGAATTATTTGGGGATTATCTTACTCAATTTTTAGATTAGGTTATCAGTTAAGAGTATTTACCTTCTCTTCAAGGAATTATGGTAAATATCTAGGATATTGTTTAGGGGTACAAAGAACGGGTAGCTTTTTGGTTGTTACATTGGGTGTTTTACTAACAATTAAGTTTGGGATTTTTATTACTTTTGTTGGATTATTTTTACTTGTTTTTCCTGCTCTCATAATATCTTTGTTTATAAATAATATTGATATTTCCAAATACAGTTCTAATAAAGTTAAATGGAATCTAAGCTATGCCGATCAAAATAAGAATATTAGAAATAAATTAGCGTTAATTTCTTTTTTCAAATTTACATCTTCTTTTACATCAAACGGTCTAGCTATTGCAATAATTACTCCATTTTTACTATCAATTAATACAAATTTTTATTCAAAGGAAGTTATTATCACAATTGCTGGTTTTATTGTAGGTTTTAGATGGATTGCAGACATTTTTTTTGGAATAATTTTTGGCACAATTTCAGATAGATTTGGTAGAAAAGTGAACATAATAGTAAGTTCAATTTTGATGCTTTTGGCAATTATCTTTTGTATAAGTGGTGTTAATTTTTATCTAAGTATAATTACATTAGTCTTAATGTTTTTTTTCAGCGTATCATTAGAGACTTCTCTTGATGCATTATTGGGAGAAATTTCTCCTGAAAATCAAAAATCTAGTATTGTTTCAAGATATTCTACATGGCAAGATTTAGGTGCTGCCTTAGGACCTATCATAGGATTTTTGTTCGCAAGCAATTTAGGTATTTCTTTTGGATATTTTATTTCTATATTTATGTTTTTATGGTGCATTATTCTATTCTTAATGACTTTTACCAATCAAGAGAAGCAAAACTATCTTTAGAGTTTAGGATTATTTCTTGAGATGATCCGTCTGGTTTCATTTGGTATATATCAGAATTATTATGAGCATTTGAAATAAATAATATACTCCTATATTTATCTGACCATACAATATTATTTTCATCTACCTTATTATTTGTTAGCCTTTCTATATCTTTAGACTTAACATCTAGAATATAAATTTCTCTATTATTTTCATGATCATTTATATAGAGTATTTTGTTTCCTCCATATGCCCACGTATACTCACTAATATTTACCTTTTCAGATTCATGTAGTACTTCTCCGAAATAATCTGTATCTTTTACATTTTTACCTGTATTTTTTACTACATTATCTATATTTTTATAGATCCATAGAGATTGAATTTCGTTTTCAATCCTATTAAAAATTAAGTATTCCCCGTTGGGACTCCATTTTGGATCTTTACCTTTAGTTATAAAAATTTCATTTACTCCTCTAGGGTTAGACAAATAAATAGAATCATCGATATTATATACAATCCATTCACTATCTGGAGACCATGATCCTAATCTTGCATTTTTTTCAGGTCTAGTTATTGGAAGAAAACTTTTTAAGCTTAAGGAATATAAAAATATATTTCCTTCATCTGAGTTTTCTAAAAACTCAACAGCAATTTCTTTTGAATTAGGAGCCCATTCAAAATTAGAAATTTCTCTATCGTTGTAATTAATTACTTCTAATTGGGTTCCTTTTGAATCTGAAATCCATAAATTTTTCTTATTATTGTTTAAAGCTATGTAGGCAAAATTACTTTTATCTGGAGCCCATTTTGGCATAGTTGATTTAGAGTCTAGGTCAGTAATAAACTTAAAGGATGGTTCTGATGAAGTATTTATAAGTACTATTCTAGATAATTCACCTATTGTTTGTTCTGCTATTATTTCTTTATTCTGATTAAGATTACATCCTAAAATCAGATAAATATTTGCCGATAGAAGTGTTAATATTATTATTTTTTTCACTATATTTTTTTTTAGTGGTTTTTTTTAATTAGTTTAATGATTATAATCAAAATCAAATTTTGTGGCATTTATAGAATTTTACGAAAATATATCCTAGGAGGAATTTTATGAAATTTTCTTTTTTTTCAATGCCTTTGCATTTACCTAATGAAAATCCAGCTTTAGCATTCAAGAGAGATATTGACTTAATAAAAACTGCTGATGACTTGGGTTATGATGGGTTTTTTGTCGGAGAGCATCATACAGCAGCTTGGGAAAATATACCTTCTCCTGAGATTTTTTTATCTAAGGCTTCAGCTTATGCAAAGAGAATTCAACTTGGATCTTCTCTAGTAAGTCTACCTTTTCATCATCCTTTTAATGTTGCAGAGAGATTCGCTTTTCTAGATCACCTTACTGAAGGAAGAGCAGTATTAGGAGTTGGCCCATGTAGCTTACCTCCTGATGTTAAACTTTACGGAATTCCCCCTCAAGAATTAAATCCTATGATGAGAGAATCTTTAGAAATAATTGATTTATTGCTGAAGTCAGATGAACCTATAAGTTACTCTGGGAAATATTGGAATATCAAAGATATGTTTATTCAATTGAAATCTTTCCAACAACCCAGACTACCATATGCAACTGCATCTGTTGGATCTGAAAGATCAATAGAGTTTGCTTCTATGTACGATATGCATTTATGGTCTTTGGCTCTAGAAAATACTCCTCCTAACTCAATTCACTGGTCTAAACAATGGCAAAAAGCACAAGAAATATCAGAAAAATTAGGAACCAATCCATTAAAAGATGATTGGAGAGTAGTTACGTATGTACATCTTGCTGAAACAAGTAAACAAGCTTGGGATGAGGTAGAAAAAGCTATTGAAAGAGATATACATGAATATTTCTACGTTATTACAGGTACAGAAGGCTGGCTACTTGATAAAGAACGTGATCCTTATTCTTTGACTGCAAAAGAAATTGTTAAGTCCAGAAATTGGATAATAGGGACCCCAGATGAGGCTATAAAAAAGATAAAAGAAATGGATGAAAAAGCAGAAGGTTTAGGAGGTTTAATGTTCACAACTCATGAATGGACTTCTCAAAATTCTATAAATAATTCTTTAGAACTATTTGCAAGATATGTGATGCCAGAGTTTAAAGGTCATACTAAATCTATAAAAAAAGCTTGGGAATTAACAAAAGAAGATAGAAAAAATAATAAAATTCCTTCTTTGAGTTCAAAAGAAAAAATTCCTAGTACTGAAGAGCATAAATCTAATTTATTTTTAAATAGATAGAAATGGAGTTTGGTTTTGCAAAGTAAAGATTTAATTTCTTTGATGAATGAAATAGATGATAATTCGGATGAATTAGTTAAGCTGCATCAAAATTTAATTAAGATTCAATCTGTAAATTCTGGCTATATGCCTACAGGTAATGAAACGGAAGTAGTAGATTATTGTACTAAATGGCTAGCTAATTTTGGGATTCCTTCAAAAAAATTATCTAGAGTTGAAGAAAGAGCTAATATAATTTCAAAGTATCCTTATTCTGGGGAAAGAAAGAAATTATTACTCATGTCTCATACCGACGTAGTGCCAGTTGAAAATTATAATAAATGGGAGTTCGAACCTTTTAGTGCTGAGCTAAAAAATGGGAAAATATTAGGAAGAGGTTCATCTGATTGCAAGGGTTTATTGGCTTCTCAAATGATGGCCATGGCAATTTTAGCCAAAAATAAAATCGAATTTGAAGATAATTTTACTTTGATTTCAGGTGCTGATGAAGAACACGGAGGAAGATATGGTTTTGGTTGGTTACTTGAAAACCATCCAGAAGAATTAAGATTTGAATTTGCAATTAATGAAGGAGGAGGATCGCCTGTTACAGTAGGAAACAATCTATATTATCTTTTGGGGACAGGCGAAAAAGGAAGACTTGAGATAAATATTAAGATTAAAGGAGAGAGTGCTCATGCTTCTGTACCATGGCTAGGATCTAATGCA
>JAZANE010000006.1:0-10594 GCA_036228785.1 Chloroflexota bacterium | reverse complement strand
TCAGAACCGATCTCTTGAACTATTGCAACATTCGAATCACCAACCCATCTTGGATAAGTAGGAGCACCTGGAACGTCCTCAGCTCCTTCAAAATTACCTCTATCAGTTCCTAGTTTTAATGCACTAATAACCGTTTTAGCTCGAATTTCATCGGGTGCTAATTTAGCTTTTAATTTTTTTTCTTCAATTTCAATACAATATGGTTTTTTTTATTATTGCGATTTTAATTATTCAGCGTTAGTTTTAAAATTAATACATAAAAAAAATACATCTATGAAAAAACATAACATAAACAACTCACTAAATCTTTATAAAAAAGCAGAGAAAATAATACCTGGAAAAACGCAATTAATTAGTAGAAGATCAAGTCAGTTTGCGCACGGTATTAATCCTATATATGCAAAGGAATCAAAAGGGGGTTACTTTATAGATGTAGATGATAATAAATATCTTGACTGGATGAATGCTGTTTCTGCAATAATTTTGGGGCACTCGCATGATTATGTAGATAATGCAGTAAAAGATCAAATTGATAAAGGAAGTATACATACAGTTAACAGTGCATTAGAACTAGAGCTTGCAGATTTATTAATCGAAGAAATTCCAAGTGCAGAAATGGATCGTTATACTAAAGGTGGAGGAGATTCATGTGCTTTAGCAGTCAGAATAGCAAGAGGAACTACAGGCAGAGATAAAATTTTATTTAGTGGTTATCATGGATGGCATGATTGGTATCAGTCTGCAAATTATCTTGTGAATCCAGAAGATGGGGAATTTCCTTTTGCAGGAATTGAACCGATAGGTGTTCCTAAAGCTTTAGCTGGAACAGCTATTCCTTTTATTTATGAAGATATAGAAAACTTAAAAAGCTTAATCGATGAACATGGCGAAGATATTGCTGCGATTATGCTGGAACCAATGAGATCAGAATTCCCTAGGCAAGGCTATTTAGAAGAAGTTAAAGAATTAGCTCACAAGAATGGATCATTACTCATTTTTGATGAGGTTAGTTGTGGATGGAGAATGTCAGTAGGAGGAGCTCAAAAGAAAATTGGAGTGACCCCTGATATAACAGCTTTTGCAAAAGCAATGTCAAACGGGTATCCAATGGGTGCAGTTGTAGGATCTTATGAATCTATGGAGCCAGCTGATAGAATGTTTGTTTCAAGCTCATATTGGAGTGATAATATTGGCTTATCAGCATCCAAAGCAACAATAGAATATTTACTATCAAACAACTCAGAGAAATGGTTTGAAGACTACGGAAACACTTTAAAGAAAAAAGTAACTGAAGTAATGGATAGTTCTAGCGTTAATGTAAAAATATCAGGAATTCCTTCTGGCCCAATAATACAATTTATTAGCGAAGAATCATCAGAAATTCCTTTAATGAAAACTTTATTTGTACAAGAAATGGCTAAACAGGGTGTTCATATGAGTACAGTTTTTCATCCAACTATGTCACACACTGAAGAAGATATAGATATAACTGTAAGAGCTATAGATAATAGTTTATTGACTATCGAAAAAGCTCAAAAGTCTAATTTTGAAGATTATTTAGAAGCTCCTATTTTAAATGAGCCATTTAGAAGGCTAGTTAAGTAGTTTAATATGAAAAAAATAATAGATTAAAATACTGTCTTAGTGTGTTTGAAAATAGCTATTAGATAATCCTAACATTTTTTCTATCTGATCATTACTTTAATAATTTATGAACTCTGCCTCTATGTATTATAGACTTTATATTTCTGAGGTCTTTAATTTCTTTTTCTGGTTTACCATCAACTGAAATTATATTAGCTATTTTTCCTGGATCTATAGACCCAACTTCATCATCTACCCAACAAGACTTTGCTGAAAAAATAGTCCCTGATTGAATGGCTTCCATTGGACTCATTCCAACAGAAACATGAGAATGTATTTCATCCTGAAAGCTTGTACCACCTAATTTATAATATTGCCAAGAAGCATCAGATCCAGCAACAAGTTGTATGCCTTTATCTAGAACTTTTTCCCAAACTTTTTGAGAATCATCCCAATGCCTTTGCCAAACTTCAATTTCAGTTTTTTCCAATTCGGATAATTCAACTTCCTTTTCTTTTTCCCATAGTTGCCATATTCTGTCTCTTCCTTGATGAAGAGTGGGGTTTATGAAAATACCATCATCTGCCATTTTATCAGCAAGTTTTTCATCAAATTCAAATACGCCATCTGTGTTTATAAATCTACCATGAATTATAGTATCAACTCCTGCTTCAACAGCTATTCTCATCCCTTCAGTATTTACACAATGAGCTGCAGTATGAACACCAAATTTATGTGCTTCATCAACGATTGCTTTCATTTCATCTAAATTAAATGATGGCACTCTTACATTTGAGGTCCCAGTACTTCCTCCTGTTGCAGTAATTTTTATCATATCGCTTCCATCTTTCAGAAGACGCCTTACTGAAGCAATACATTCTGTGGGTCCAGTAGCAACTTCTCCAAACCAATTTAAGTGGCCTCCCACTATTGTTATTGGCCGGCCTGACATAATGAGATCTGGAGTTTTAATTATGCCTCTATTTGCAGCTTCCTTAATCATATATCCTGTCATATTTTTTGCGCCTAAGTCTCTTAGAGTGGTAACACCTGAATCAAGGTGTTTTATTGCATTTTGAGCTCCATTTATTGCTAACAAATTATCATCAGTCTTTACTAAGATATCTCCAGGCGTTCCATCACCAAAACCTATAAGATGAACATGACAATCAACTAAACCTGGCAATATTGTCCCACTTAATTCAATATTTTCAGAATTTTCAAATAATGGATGAGATGATATTTTGTCAGGGCTATCAATAGCGACTATAATTTCGTTTTCTACTAGTATTGAGATTCGTTTTTCAATAACGGAACCCTTTACTGTGTCAATCATTCTGTTTCCTGAAAAGACCTTTGTACTCATTTCTTACATCCCTTAAATATCGATTCTGTTAATCTTGATGGTACTATATACCATCCATCTTTTTTTTCAAGGATTAATGGTGAATCCCCAAATTCAACAAACCATTCTAAATTATTAGAATCTATTAAATTAAAAGTATCTTTTTCTAATCCTACAGAACCTTCTGAACCAAGAACATGTACTATTTCAGATGGTAAAGGGAATAAATCAAAAGGATCTTCCGTTGGTTCGGATATTTGAATTAACAACTCAACCGGACTTAATTGAGATCTAATAGTTTTTTCAAAAAGTTCATCGTCACAACTTTTATCAACATATCTTTCTGCTAGATGATTCTTAATCCAGATATAAAAATAAATTACCTCGTTAACAAAGATTTCAGATCTAGTTGTAAGATCACTTGTGGAATTTACGTATCGTCTTGCTTCGAGCATTTCAGTTCTTAATTCTGATCTCCAATCTTGTAATTGGGAATAGTCTTCTTCCTGGGAGCAAGCTAACAAAAAAATTATAAAGGTTACAATTACATAAAACTTTTTCATCTTATTATATGAACTATTGATATTCTTCTCTAGGGTACCAAGCGCATTTGGTATCTTCATAACAACATGCACAATATAAAACATTATGCCCTGGAGATTCTTCTACTAATATAGGAGCTTCTGTGGAACATTCATCTCTAGGTCCTGAGCAATCAGATAAAAAGCTACAGCCTGAGCCTATTGCTGTTGGGTTTGGTGTTTCACCAAGAATTGGCTTTCTCTCTTTTTTCATATCTGGATCAGGATTAGGAATTGCAGAAATTAATGTCTCTGTATAAGGATGAATAGAATTATTGAAAATTTCGTCAGGAGTACCTGATTCAACTTGTCTACCAAAATACATAACATTAATTTGATCGCTGATCTGTCTTACAATACTTAAGTCATGGGAAACAAATAGATAAGACAAACCTAATTCGTCTTGCAAATCCATTAACAAATTAATTACTTGAGCTTGAACAGAAACATCCAAACCAGAAACTGGTTCATCACAAACAATAAAAGCAGGATTTAATGCAAGAGCTCTTGCTATACCAATTCTTTGTCTTTGACCTCCACTAAAAGCATGAGGATATCTAATCATATATTCTGATCTTAGACCAACCTTTACTAATAGCTCTTCAACCCGATCTTGTCTTTCTGTTCTATTTTTTATCCCATTAAGTAGCAATGGTTCACTAACAATATCAAATAAGTTCATTCTAGGGTTTAGTGAAGAAAAGGGATCTTGAAAAATCATTTGCATTTCTCTTCTCAATGGTCTCAAGTCACCTTCTGATAAAGTTGCTAAATTATGAGATCCTTTTTCATTATTTAGAAAAATATCACCCGCAGTAGGATCAACAGCTCTTAGTATACATTTGGAAATTGTTGTTTTTCCACAACCACTCTCGCCTACTAATCCAATAGTTTTTCCTCTTGGAATATTAAAAGAAACATCATCAACAGCTCTTACTTGACCTGTAACTTTTTTCAAAATCCCAGAAGTAAGATTATAATATTTCTTTAAGTTCTTGATTTCAATTATATTGTCGTTTTTTACTTTAGATTTTGTAGACATTTGCTTCCTTTAATTTATATTCCTCTTGGATACCAAGCACATTTATGATCGTCGTAACATGAGCCACAATATAGAGCAAAATGACCAGGAGATACTTCTATAGTAACAGGGTCTCCTTCGTAACAAGCCTGAGTCTCTCCTGAACAGTTTGGTTGAAAATTGCAACCTGATGGTCTAGCAACAGGATGAGGGATTGTTCCCTGTAAAATAGGTAATCGCTCTCTATGTTTAGTAGCTAATGAAGGAATTGAGCTCAAAAGAGATTTAGTATAAGGATGAATCGGGTCTTTATATACTTGCTCTAAGGTCCCACTTTCAACAACTTTCCCTAAATACATAACGTTAACATCATCAGCAAGTTCTGCAATTACTCCTAAATCATGAGTAATCATAATAATTGACATCCCGTTTTTTTCTTGCAACTCATTTAGAAGATCGAGTGTTTGAGCTTGAGTTGTTACATCCAAAGCTGTTGTAGGTTCATCTGCTATTAGAATATCTGGATTGGTACACAACGCCATTGCGATCATTGCTCTTTGCCTTTGCCCTCCACTTAATTCAAAAGCATATTGCTTAAGTCTTTGTTTAGGGTTATTCATTCCTACCCTTATGAGCCAATCTTCAGCTAATTCCATAGCTTCTTCTTTTGTATGATCCAAATGTAAAGTTATAGCCTCAGTAATTTGATTTCCGATTGTATGAATAGGACTAAAAGCGGTCATTGGTTCTTGGAAAATCATTGATATTCTTCCACCTCTAACCTTCTTTAATTCTTGTGTATTTAGAGAAGCAATATCTTGAGGATTTGAATAGTTTTCATCATATAAATTCATAGTTCCATTGATTATTTTTCCAGGATTATCAATTAGCCTAAGAATAGATTTTGTGGTTATACTTTTTCCACAACCACTTTCTCCTACAATTCCAAGTGTTTTCTTTGGGTAAACATTAAGATCAACACTATCTACAGCTCGAACAACACCGTCAGCGGTATAAAAATATGTTTGCAAGTCTCTTACTTCAAGCAGAGGATTAATTTTATTTTCCTTAGATTTTTTTGTAACCATTTTATACCTCCTGATACGGATCAGCAGCATCCCTGATTCCATCACCCATAAAATTCAATGCTAATATTACCAATATAACTGCAATAGCTGGAATAAATAACCAAGGCATATTGGCTACTGATTGAACATTTTGAGCATCTTTTAATAAAACTCCATAACTTACAGCAGGAGGTCTTAAACCAAGACCCAAGAAACTCAAAGAAGTTTCTGTAACTATCATCAAAGGAAGTGAAAGTGATGCTTGTGCAATAATGTGACTGTAGAATGATGGCAACATATGAACAAAAATAACTCTCATTGTTTTTGCACCATTTAGTCTTGCTGCAGTTACAAAATCTTCATCTTTTAGAGCTAAAAATCTGCCTCTAATTACCCTAGCAAGATCTGTCCATGCAAATAAAGATATAATAACTGTGATCATAAAATAAACCTGATTTATCGTCCAGTCATCAGGAAATGCTGAAGATAATCCCATATATAAAGGAATTGTTGGAACTGATCTAACAATCTCAATAAATCTTTGTATCAATGAGTCTATTAGACCTCCATAATACCCAGATATAGCTCCTAAGAATATTCCAAAAATAATACTCAGTGCAACTCCAACAAGACCAATAGTTAATGATACTCTCGTGGCATGCATTGTTCTAGAAAACACATCTCTTCCTTGTTTATCTGTTCCAAATAAATGAATCCATGCATTAGGATCTTTAGTTTGGTCTTTCATACCAAGAAAATGTCTATCAGTACTAATGATTCCCCAAAGTTTATATTCATAACCTTTTCCAAATAAGGAAATACCCTCAGTGTTATCACAATTTTCTGTGAATTCCATTAAGAAAGTTTCCATATTTCTTTGACCAGTTACTTCACAAGTGCTCATGAAGTGACCATTCTGAAAAAACTTAATTGGTTGAGGAGGCATATATCCTCTTGCTGCAGCATAATCTACTGGAGGAGCTGTCGACAAAAAATCAGCAAACAGAACTACTAAATAAAAAAGAACAACTACGATTGAGGCTGTAAATCCTAATCGGTGTCTTTTGAACCTTCTCCAAATCAATTGTCTTTGAGTAGCTAATTCAATAGCATTTGAGGATAATTCGTTAGAAGTTTTTTTGTTGTTTTTTCCTGAGAAAAGATTTTTGACCATCGACACCATAATTAATTTCCTTCTAATCTAATTCTTGGGTCTACGATCAATAGTAGAATGTCAGAAATAAAAGTACCTATTACTGTCATAAAACCAATGAGTAGTATAATCCCACCAGCTAAAAACATATCTTGAGCTACTAAGGCTCTCACAAGCATAGGGCCAACAGTTGGTAATGATAGTACTACTCCAACAATGATACTTCCAGAAATCAGGTATGGTAGTATATAAGCTGTTAAACTAATAGCAGGATTAAGTGCCAATCTAACTGGATACTTCATAATTAGTCGCCATTCAGACAACCCTTTTGCTCTCGCTGTTATTACATATGGTTTACTTAATTCATCTAAGAGATTTGCTCTAGTAATTCTCATTAAAGATGCTGTACCTGCAGTACCCAGAACTACCATTGGTATCCAAATATGATCAATTAAGTCTTTGACTCTTCCCCAACTCCATGGGACTCCTACATATTCAGGTGAAAATAAACCTCCAGGGCTAAAATCAAACCAGACAAAAAATAAGTACATTGCTATTAGTGCAATCATAAAATCAGGAATCGCTAAACCTACAAATCCTAAAAATGTAAATAAGTAATCCCAAAAAGAATATTGCTTTACAGCAGAAAGAATACCAAATGGTATTGCTATCACCCAGATAAAAATAACACAAAAAATAGCCAATACAATTGTCAGTAATAATCGCTCAGATATTACATTAGTAACAGGCTGATTGTATTCAAATGAAAATCCTAAATTTTGTTGAAGGAAAATTTGATTCATCCATTTTCCATATTGAACATAAAGAGGTTTATCTAAACCATAAAATTTTCTCAAATTTGCAGCTTCTGCAGCATCTACTGTACTACCAGTGGCTTGTAATTGAGCAATGTACGCTGTTACATAATCTCCTTCAGGTAGATTGATAATAAAAAATGAAATAAGTGTTACTGCCCAAAGAGCAACAAACATAAAAACTATTCTTCTAGCTACAAAATTTAACATAGTTTAATTTGGCATATGATTTATTATCTATCATTTATATCAAAAAGAGGGCACAAAAAGTGCCCTCTTTTCATAATAATCATTTTGTGATTATTGGTTTCCGCCTTCTAACCACCATGTCTCAGGGAAACCGTTTCCTGAAGTTTGTGCATGGTATGAGAAAGGTAGAGGATTTGGAACGTTTCTAACGTTCTTTTTAATGATTGCTGTATATGTAGGTTTATTCATCACAGTTGTGATTGGGTTTACATTATTACAGTTAAGCTCTACTACTTTCTTAAGGTTTTCAGCATACTTAGATGAGTCAGTTACAGCTTCATCATATAATGACTGCCATTCACCAATCCATCCATCCTGGATTTCTCCAGTTGCTAAGTGTGCATCAGAGTATGCAGGAGCAATAAATCCATCTCCACCAACGATTCCTAGGTGGTTTGGAGTTATGATAGCTCCAGCTCTTCCAGATGACTCCCAGCTGTTAAGCATAGTTTCATTGTCATCTCTTCTGGAAGACCATAGACTTCTTTCTTGAGCATCAAGCTTTCCGTCTATTCCAAGATGCTTTTTCCACATTTCGATTACCATAGAGTCAATACCCTCGTAATCTTCGAAAGCTGCAACAGCCACTGAGTGAACTACTACAATTTTCTCTCCTGTTTCAGGCATTAATCTCATACCGTCAGCATCTTTTTTATCCAAACCAATAGAGTCTAATAATTCATTAGCTTCTTCTGGATTGAATTCAATAAAGTGTTCTCCTACATAATGATCAGGATCATTAGGGTCGTCCCATCCGGCACATAGACCACCAGTTTCACCTAATCCTAGGAAGAATACTTCGTTAATTTCATCTCTCTCAATACCCATTGATAAAGCTGCTCTGAAATCTTTGTTTCGTAGGAAAGAAGCAGTTTCTGTATCAACAGCTCCACCGTCTCCTACCCAAGACTCGTTAATATACAAGTTTGCTATACCAGATTCAGGTTGTCTCCAGAATTGAATTCTGTAGTTACCTTTTTCAGATTGCTCTTTGAAAACAGGTAGTTTTGAAAGGTCAATATGTCTACCTTGAACAGTGAATTCACCAGCAATTGCCTTTAGGTTCAATACCTCTAGGTTTTCTGCTAGATCTAGTGTAACACCATCCATGTAAGGTAGTTGGTTTCCTTCTGTGTCAACAGCCCAGTAGAAACAGTTTCTTTCTAGAGCCCATTGGTCAGAAGTAATTGGCTTAGTTACATACCAAGCTGTCATCATAGGTGAATCAGGGTTAGCGTTAGCGTGGTTTAAGAACAACATGTACTTAGCCCAGTTTTCGTAACCTGCAGCTTCTGCCTTAGCATTAGCTTCATCTAAACCTATAACGTCAGGGTGGAAATCACTTAGGTAATGCGATGGAGCATATAGACCTAAACCAGAGTCACCTCTTGTGTGAGGTCCTGCAACAATAACTGAAGCAAGTAGAGTAATCAAAAGACCATAAGGTTCTTTAGAATTAATCTGAAGTGTTTCTTTATCCAATGCAGTAAATTCTAGTAGTTCTCCTCCTGATTTCATCCAAGCTGGTGGATTAGGAACAAGATCTTCGTTTGTAACCATGTGGTTATACCAGAACATGATGTCATCTGTGTTGTAATCATCTCCATCAGACCATTTTAGGCCTTTTCTTAGAGTAAGAGTAAACTCAGTTGCATCATCGTTTGATGTCCAACTTTCAGCAATGTTTGGCTGAACATCTGTCATGTTTGTTCCGAAGAACAAAATGTGGTCTTTCATAGGTCTTTCCATGTTTTGTCCATCAGCAGGACCTGTGAAAGCTCTGTACCAAGTACCACCATATTCTCCAATGCTTTCAGCAGGCTGAATAACAAGTGGGTTTTCAGGTAGTCTATCTTCTAGAGCTGGAATTTCTCCAGCTGCAGCCTTAGCAGCACACATAGGAGATTCTTGGAATGAACTTGGCATTTTGTCTGAAAGACTTGGCCATGATACATCACCTTCTCCCAATCCAGCAGCTTGGTCATCTGCTGTAGCGGCTTTTGAAGTCTGAGAAGTTTCTATTAGCTTAGGCTCTGCTGCTTTTTCAGCAGGCTTTTCCATTGCAGCTTGAGCTTTTTCAGGAGTAACTCCTGCTTCTTTTGCTGCTGCTGCTGCACCGGTAGCGCTAGTAGTATTAGTTGCTTCTTCAACTTCTTCCTCTGAACATGCTATAGCAAATAAACCTAAAGCGGCAAATGCTACTACAACAAGTCCAAATCGGAATTTTTCTAACATACTTTCCTCCGTAGTCATAGTTATTATTATTCCTTACCAAAATAAAAAGGGGCATTAGCCCCCTAATATCAATTTATTATAACCCATATTATTAAAAAAAAATCAAACTTAATGCTTTTAATAATTTTTTTTACAGTTTTTGATTTTAATTTTGAGCAATATATCAGTAAGTTTTAAAAAAAATTCTTATATTTATAATAGTGGAGAATGATACTGATATTTAATTAACTAAATTAGCTAATTCTTCTTTTGAAATTTTCCCAGCATAAGTCATTGCTATAGTTTTATCACTCTCTGTAAATACCCATGAAGGGAAATATTCAACTCCAAAGTAATCAGCTATGCTATTATTGTCATCGTCATATATTATTGGAAACTGCCATTTTTCGTTGTACAACCAGTCCTCAGGTGGGTAATTTGGTCGAGATGAATCGGTGCTTGTTACAACCAAGATAACACTTAGACCTTTTTCAAGTACTTCGTCTTCTTCAATCCATTTAATCACTTCTGGAATTTCTTCTTGACAGTAAGGGCACCAATGAGC
>JAZANE010000005.1:0-3529 GCA_036228785.1 Chloroflexota bacterium | reverse complement strand
TTTAATATTGAAAATACTACAGTAGAAGCCGTTCCAAAAACTCTTTCCTCAATTTTTTTTCCTGTATATTCACCTATAAAAGATTTTCTTGATGAACCCACCATTACAGGTAAATTAAAAGATTTTTTTAAGATTTCAATATTGGCAAGTATGTCTTTAGATTCTTTTGGAGTTTTTCCAAATCCGATTCCTGGATCTAAAATTATCTTAGATCTATCAAAACCTGAGGCAATTAATAAATCTATTTTTTTTGAAATATCAATTAGGACTTCAGGTATGAGATTTTGATGAGCTTCATTTTTTCTATAATGTCCTAAAACATAAAACACATCATTATTACTTAGTACTTTAAGAATATTTTCATCTTCAATCATAGAAATATCATTTACTATTTCTGCTCCACATTTTATAGCTTCATCAATAACTCTATGTTTTTTTGAATCAATTGAAATATTTATTTCAAAATTATTCTTTATCCTTTCAATTATCGGTATAACTCTTTCCAATTCTTCATTTTCAGAAACTTCAACCACATTACTATAAAGCTTTTTAGGTCTTGTAGACTCGCCTCCAACATCAACAATGTCTACACCATTTTGGATCATTGATTCAATTTCTCTATCAAGATCAAATTTATCATTTGAATATATACCATCACCTGAAAATGAATCAACAGTGGCATTAATAATACCCATAATCATACAGGATTGAGTATTTATGGTTAAATTTTTCATAGAATGTTTTATAATTAGGCATTTTTACCTATGAAATATTATATTTCATATTTATTATTAAGTCTGATAAAAGTTGTGAAAATAATAAATAGGAAATTTATTTGTCAGAAAAAAACAATAAAGATATATTGCAAGATCTTAATGATAGAAGATCTAAAGCCCAAAAAGGTGGAGGAGATAAAAGGATAGAATCTCAAAAAGCCAAAGGTAAACTCACTGCGAGAGAGAGACTAACTAAATTTTTTGATAATGGTAAGTATGAAGAATTAGATATTTTTGTTCAACATCAATCCAAAGATTTAGGTTTAGATAAAAATGTTTTCGATGGTGATTCTGTTGTAACGGGTTATGGATTAGTAAATGGGAAACCTACATTTGCATACGCTCAAGATTTTACTGTTCTTGGGGGGTCTCTATCGTTGGTAGCTGGTAAGAAGATTGCAAAAGTAATGGATCTAGCATCAAAAAACGGAGCACCTATCATTGGATTCAATGACTCTGGAGGTGCAAGAATTCAAGAAGGAGTTGACTCTTTAGCAGGTTATGGAGAAGTTTTTGTCAGAAATACTCTTTTTTCAGGAGTTATTCCTCAAATAAGCGTGATAGTTGGTCCTTCAGCAGGAGGTGCCGTTTATTCACCTGCAATAACAGATTTCATTTTTATGGTCAAAGAAATTGGGCAAATGTATATAACAGGCCCTGACGTTGTAAAGTCTGTGACTGGTGAGGAGATAAGCCACCAAGATCTTGGCGGGTCAGATGCTCACTCAACAAAATCCGGTGTTGCTCATTTCGTTTATGAAACAGAAGAAGAATGCATGGAAGGAATAAAAAGACTGTTAGACTTCATTCCTCAAAATAATCTTGAGAATGCAACAAAGAAAGATTTCTCAGAAACAAAATCAATAGATGAAGAATTAAGACAAATAGTCCCAGAAAAATCAACAGAAGCTTATGATGTAAAAGAAGTTATAAATAGAGTTATAGATAATCAAGATTTCCTTGAAGTTCATGAAAATTTTGCAACAAATATAGTTGTAGGTTTTGGAAGAATTAAGGGAGATACAGTTGGAATAGTCGCAAATCAACCTGCTAGTTTAGCAGGAATGTTAGATATAAATGCTTCAGATAAAGCAGCCAGGTTTGTAAGATTCTGTGACGCGTATAATATTCCAATAATTACATTTGTCGACGTTCCTGGATTTATGCCGGGAGTCAATCAAGAGCATCAAGGCATAATACGTCATGGAGCAAAATTGATTTATGCCTACGCTGAAGCAACAGTTCCTAAAATATCAATAATACTTAGAAAAGCATACGGAGGTGCATATATCGTTATGAACTCAAAAGAATTGAGATCAGACCTCAATTTAGCTTGGCCTACTGCCGAAATAGCTGTTATGGGACCTGAAGGTGCTGTAAATGTTATTTCTAGAAAAGAGATTTCTGAATCTGAAAATCCTGAAGAAACTAGAAATAAATTAATTGACGAATACAAAGAAAAGTTTTCTTCACCTTTTCTTGCAGCATCAAGAGGATATATTGATGATGTTATTGATCCTGCTGAAACAAGAAATAAAATAGCGTCTTCATTAGAAATTTTTAGTAAAAAATTTCTTGACAATCCTTCAAAAAAACATGGAAATATACCACTCTAGATAGAAAGGGACACTCATGATAGATTTATTGAAAATAGCTAAGACTGAATCAGATGGAGATTTACTAGGTGAATTATCCAATATTTTTGAAGTAGCTGATATTAAGCCTGAAGGTTATCCAGATGCCATAGTATGGCAAGGTGGAAATCATGACGGAGTTATAAATCCTGTTGCACATTCCTTAACAGATGCATACGCCCTACTAGGTACAATAGCGGCTATTGATATACTTGGGCTCCCATATTATGCAGTTCCAATGTGGTCTCAGTACAGACATGATTCAAATCTAGAAGCCTTAGCATGGTTTGGGAACATGCCATGTACATCTATAAAATGGTCAACAGCTGGAGATGCTTATGTCAATGACGGAAAAGGAAATAAAGTAGTTGTTATGGGTAAATCTGGAAACGCTCCACTTAGAACTCAAGCAGGTGTTTATTGTAATGTAAGGCCTTACGGTCCTATAACAGTAGTTAGATCAATGCCTTGTCTTCCTTATTCACAAAATAAAGAAAAATTTGAAGTTAATGATGATGGAATAGTTCATTCTGAAATGAATACTCCTGCAGTTCAGATGGCCTATGCAAACAGATTGTTTTTGAAATTAGTAAATGATACTGGTGCTATAGGAAGAGTAGCAACTAAGCCAACTCAAGCCATGGAAGATGGGATAAATGCTGGACTTCATTCTTGGTTACTAAAGGATACTAAATTTGAAGTTGGAAGAAAATATGCAGTAGATCCTTATGAAGAGCATAAAGAAAGAATAGACAAAATAATAAAACTTTTACCTACGGACTTCAAAGCTGGTATGGAGAACTGGTCAGGAAGGATTGAGCAACATATATCTGATACTAATTATGGTTTGCTAGTTTGGGACATAATAGAAAAACAAGAGACTATTGTTCTATCAACAGATCTTGATGGAGACAGACTGACAGATTTATTGGCTGATATTTCTGATCCATTAAGAGCATTTGGAGGAAAAGTAGCTAAACATTTAGGACAAGACGTAGATATGAGAAATGTTTGGTCTGAAATGGGTTATACTACTGGAAATGGTAGAGATATGACCTCAGTTATGCATAGAATGTCTGGCCCTCCTATACATGAGCAAACATTAGGATCAGCTGATGC
>JAZANE010000004.1:0-3389 GCA_036228785.1 Chloroflexota bacterium | reverse complement strand
TGTTCTTGAAAACTTAAGCTTTGGTTTCGAACCAGATAACCCCATAATAAGTAACCTGTCTTTTTCTTTCTCTAGAAATAAAACTATTTCTATTCTTGGGCACAGTGGTTGTGGAAAAAGTACTTTGTTGGAATTGATTTCTGGTATAAGAGAACCTAATTCAGGAAAAATAAAATTTAAGAATTCGCTCAATAGATTAGGTGAAATTGCATATATGCAACAGAAAGATCTTCTTTTACCATGGCTAAATGTTGAAGAAAATATTCTATTGCCTCTAAAAATTATGGGTAAAATTAATGCTGAATCAATTGAAGACATGAAAAATAAAGCTTCAATTTTGGGGATTTATGAATATCTTAGATATTTTCCAAAAGAGCTTTCTGGTGGATTAAGGCAAAGAGTTTCTTTTTTGAGGACAATTTTGCAAGATTCTGAATTTATTTTACTTGATGAGCCTTTTGCTTCTCTTGATTCTATAAAAAGACTCGAAATTTATAATTGGATCGAAACTCATAAGGATTATATAAATAAGTCAATCATTTTAGTTACACACGATATAGATGAAGCCATATTTTTGTCAGATCAGATCATTGTTATGGATTCGGGAGAAGAAAACTTTAAGTTTATGATTGATATAAATATGTCACATCCTAGACAAAGCTCAGTCATCGTTGAGAAAGATTTTATTAATCAAAAAAGAATATTAATTGAGAAATTAGATGAAGTCAAAAATTCTAAATAATTTATACAGAATAGTAAATAGTTGGTTTTTCACCGGGATGACGTTAATTATATTGCTTTTATTTTGGCAATTACTTTCTTATTTAGGAGTTTTTGAAACTTGGCTTTTACCATCTCCTATAATGATTTTAGATGAATTGATGAATTCAAAAAGTTTTTTATTGAAACATTCATTTACGACTATAATTGAGATTTTTATTGGTTTATTTTTTGCGATTTTTTTAGGAGTAATTATAGGGATATTAATGCATACATATAGAAACTTCGAAAAATCTTTTTTACCATATGTTATTGCTTCACAAGTTATTCCAATATTTGCTTTAGCTCCAATATTAATTGTTTGGTTTGGAGCAGGTATTGTTTCAAAAATTATTGTTGTTTTCTTGATATCATTTTTCCCAATTGTAATTGGTATTTTTGATGGATTGAAAATCAATTCAAAAGAAATGGAAAATATGCTTATGACTATGGGAGCAACAAAATCTCAAATTTTTAGAATAATAAAAATAAAAATTGCTCTACCTAGTTTCTTTTCTGGATTAAAAGTAGCATGTGTAAGTTCTGTAATTGGTGCTATTGTTGCAGAGTGGATTGGATCCAAGTCAGGTCTTGGATGGATTATGAAAGTCTCAGGTCCATTGTTTCAGACAGAAAGAGTGTTTGCATCAATATTAATACTATCTATGATTGCATCTCTACTGTTTATATTTGTTAAGTTTTTAGAAAATAAAATTGTTAAGGAGTAAATAATGAAATTTATTGTATTATTCATTCTGTCTATATTAATTATAGGATGCGGAAATGAAAAAGAATTATCTCTGGCATTAGATTGGTATCCCAACTCAAATCATGCAGGAATATATTCAGCTATTGATGAAGGTTTTTTTGATGAAGAAGGAATTAAACTTTCAGTTTATACTCCTTCAGATCCTACGGCAATAATATCATCTGTTGCATCTGGTAGGGATGATTTTGGATTGTCATATCATCCTGATATTTTGCAGGCTCAATCAGCTGGATTAGAAATTATAAGTGTATTGAGCATATCTCAACATCCTCTAAATTCTATTATGACTTTAAAGAAAAGTGAAATAAAAAATCCTTCAGACCTTAGAGGAAAAGTTGTAGGTTTCCCTGGGATTCCATCCAATAAGGCTATGTTAGAAACTGTTTTAGCTAGCCAAAATATTAATATCAACGATGTAGAAACAGTTGATGTTGGTTTTGAGCTAGTTAAGGCATTAGTTTCTGGATCAGTTGATGCTATTATTGGAGCCTACTGGACCCATGAGTCTATTGTAATGGAACTACAAGGTTATGAAATAGAAATAATGAGACTTGAAGAATGGGGAGTTCCTGATTACTATGAATTGATTCTAATTACTAATAAATCATTTCTTGAAGAAAACAAATCAGATGTAGAAAAAGCAGTTAATTCATTGAAGAAAGGATATGAATTTTCTATTAAAAATCCACAAGAATCTATAACAAGTCTAATTAGTATTGCAGGGGCAGAAATAGTTGAAGAAGATGTTGAAAGGGCTGGAGTTGAATTATTAATACCTATGTGGCAATCGAATAATCTCCCTTTTGGACACCAAGATATATCTAAATGGGAAGAAACATATGAATGGATGTACCAAAATAATTTTTTGGAAAAGGAGCTAATTATAGAAAATTTATTTATTGATGAATTTTCTAATTAATTTGGATAAAGGAGTAAGCCGTCCAGATCTGTTTCAGCAACTAAGAGATGGCCCTCAATACTTGTGACATAAATTTTTTTGTCAATTATTGTACAGTTTGTGGGTCTCTCACATGGAGTTTCATGTCTTTCTATAACTTTTCCATTTTTATCGAAAATAGTTATATTTCCTTTGGGGCCTGAAATCTCCCATCCGGTTGCTGCTACTATATAAATTTCTTGATTTGATGGGTCTTTTGCTAGAGTCATACCATCTATCCCTCTGTGTGGGCCAAAATCATGTAAAACCTTCATTTCAGACAATGAATTATCTTCATTTACTTTATAAGACCTTAATTCTCTCTCTCGATCAGCTCTGTAGTCAGATTGAGCAACATAAAGTATTGATTGATCTTCGTTAAAAAGAAGCCCATTAGGCATTGATGTATCAAACGTTCTTCTGAATGCTTTATAACTTCCGTCTTTTTGCTTTTCTGCGGAGATTATAGACGAAAAGCTTAATCCCATTTCAGGATTTATATCTTCAACTCTATCAGAGAAAAAAATATCACCATTGTTGTTTATTGCTAAATCATTAGGACTATTTATTTTTATTCCATCTAAATTATCTACAACAGTTTCTTTAGATCCGTCTAAGTTATATTTTGCTATTCGTCTTCTTCCTCCCTCGCAAGCAAATAATTCTCCATTTATATTGAAATTTAATCCATTTGCTTCGCCTGTGTCACTAAAGATTTCATTGATTGTTTTATTTTTTATGTTGTAACTAAGTACTCTGTTATGTGAAATGTTAGAAAAGAGTAAATTTTCACCATCCCAACAAGGGCCCTCAGTAATAGTTCCAAAGTTTGGTATTAAGTTATTAAATTTCCAAGACAAATTAACCTCTGCTAGAATATTATTTATATTATTTTATAACTCATTTTGATCAAAATAACATGAA
>JAZANE010000003.1:0-6764 GCA_036228785.1 Chloroflexota bacterium | reverse complement strand
AATGCAGCAATGAAAATTATTACAAACCCATCAGAATTTGATGTTATTGTTGCAGAAAATAGTATTGGAGATATACTATCTGACGAAGCTTCAGTTATAACTGGGTCTATGGGAATGCTCCCTTCAGCTAGTTTAGCGTCTTCTCCCCCACCTCCAGGAAAAAGAAGGGGTAGACGTGGTAGACCAGCACTATATGAACCCATTCATGGATCTGCTCCAGATATAGCAGGTCATAATGTAGCAAACCCTGTTGCATCATTCCTTTCTGCGGCTCTTATGCTTAGATGGTCTTTTGGTTTACATGAAGAAGCTGATGAAATAGAATCAGCTATAAATAAGATAATTTCAGAGGGATACAGAACAGTTGATATAGCAGGAGAGCAAGATCATAAGCTCTCTACTAGCCAAATGGGTGATTTGGTTGCAGGTATTATTTCAAGTGGTCCAAAATAGTAAATGATAAACCCAAAAGACTTTTTACCCGATCTTGAAACAGATCTTTCAACAGATCAAATAATTGATAGTGTAGAAATTTATAGAGATAAATGGGGGATTCCTCATATTGTTGCAAAAAATGAGCATGATTTATTTTTTGCACAAGGTTTCTCTATTGCTCAAGATAGACTTTTTCAGATGGACTTGGATAGACTAAGGTGCTTAGGAAGATCTTCAGAATACCTTGGGAAAAAAGCAATTTATGATGATAAGTTGAATGTTAAGAGAGACTTTAAGAGAGTTGCAAAATCTGACTTAAATAAGGCATCTGATTCTGCTAAAGAAATGATCTCAAGTTTTACCAAAGGTGTAAATTTTTATATAACTTCTACTGAAGTTTTTCCAATGGAATATAAATTAATGGAAAAAAAACCTGAACTTTGGGAAGATTGGCATTCAATTTTAGTTTATAAAATTAGAAATGCTGCAGAAGGATCATTCAATGGAAAATTATTCTATTCTCAACTTTCAAATGAGATAGGTGCAGAAAATGCTGCAAAATTAATACCTGGATACTTTCCTGGTGCTTTATTAACCCTGCCTCCTGGAAGTAAATACACAGGTCAAATAAAAAATGCAGTTGATGAATTATCAGAAGCAGCTAAAAATTTTAAGTCTATTGGAGCACTAGACGGAGAATCTAATGGTTGGTCTATTTCTGGTGACAAAACTTATTCTGGGTATCCATTAGTGGGAGGAGATTCTCATAGGTCATTAGATACTCCAAATGTATATTATCAGATACATTTAAAGTGTGACACATTTGAAGGAATGGGGCATACTATTCCTGGGTACCCAGGTTTTATGCATTTTTCTCATAATACTAACGTTGCATGGGGAATGACCCACGGAGGTGCTGATACGCAAGATATTTTTATAGAAAAAATTAGAAATATAGATGGTAAGGTTGAGCAATTTCATGAAGGGAAATGGATTCCAACTCGTCATTTTAGTAAAGAAATATGTCCCAAAGATGAAGAAAAAATATTAATTGATGTAATAAAAACTACAAATGGCAACGTGATCTTTGGAAATATTGATGATGAATATGTATTATCTTTATCAGATCCAGGAGGTGATGAGAAAGGTACTTTATGGATAGACTCTGCATATGATGCTATGAAATCTAGGTCAGCTGATGACCTAGAAAATGCTTTTGACAAATGGACAGATCGAACAAATAATTATCCATATGCTGATATTGACAAAAATTTTGGTTACAAATTTGCAGGATCAGTACCTGTAAGACATTCTCAGCATGAATGGGGTATAGCAAAAGGTTGGGAAAAAAGATATTCTGTAGAAAGTGAAATCCCTAGAAATGAACTCCCAAGATCTAGAAATCCTAAAGAAGGTTGGGTTGTAACATGTAATCAGCAAGTTGTTGATGATGATTATCCTTATTTTATGTCAGTAGCGTTTGCCCCAGAATATCGTGCAAAAGTTTTGGTAAATTATATACACAAAAATCCAAAAAATCTGACTATAAAAAATATGCTTGAAATGCATAATCAAAAATACTCAATTCCTGCCGAGAAGATAGTTTCTTTTATAAAAAGAATAAATTTTGACAATTTAAAACTAACAGATGTTGAACAGAGTTCATTAGATCTTTTAGAAAATTGGGATTTTTCTATGGATAAGTCTAGTTCAGCGGCTTCAATCTATAGCATGACAAGAGAAAAACTAGTTGAACAAATAATCAATCTAAATTATGGAGGACTTGCTAAGGAAACTATTGAATGGAAAAATTACGGAGCTGTATCTCACGTTAGGAGATTCTTAGTTCCACTAATAAATGAACATTTAGGTGATAATAAAAGTTTCTTATTATCCAATAAAGAATCTTGGAATGAACTAATTATCAAGTCATTTAAGAGTGCCATTTTGATATTAATTGATAAGTTTGGAGATAATATAAATGAATGGTCTTGGGGTAATTTACATAAAACTAATCATCAACATCCGCTTAGTTCCGTTTATAAGAAATACTCAGAGATACTAAATCCTAAACATGTATCTGCTAGTGGAGATGGTGACACTCCATTTGCAGGTTCAAGTGATAAAAACTTTAATGTCGTTGCTGCTTCAGTTAATAGATATGCTCATGATCCAAGTAACTGGGAAAATAGTAGATGGATAGTCCCTCTAGGTTCATCTGGAAACCCTGGTTCAAAAAATTACTATGATCAGTTAGATTTATGGGCTGAAGGAGAAACTATTCCTCAAGTTTGGAATTGGGAAGAAATTACATCTTCGTGCTCTAAACAATCAATAAAAAAGACTTAATTCAAGTTTCCAAAATTTCTTTTTTTAAAATTATTTTTGAATGTCAGTTTATTCTCATCAATTTCTGTACCTAATCCTGGAAGCTTACTCAACTGAATAAAACTATTTTCAACTTCGGGATGATTTAGTGTGATTTTTTTTGAAAAATCTTCAACATGAACCATATACTCATAAATAATAAAATTGTTCATTATAGCTGATGCTTGTAATGCTGCTGAAGCACCTATTCCAGTAGAGTTCCATCCATGAGGAGACACCCCAATAGAAAATGTTTCAGCCATAGATGCAATTAAGCTTAACTCCAAAATTCCACCTGTATTACAGATATCAGGGTTTATAATATCTGCAGCATTTTTCTCAAAAACTTCTCTAAACATATTTCTTGAATATAATGCTTCGCCTGTTACAACTGGAATTTTCGTGCTATTTTTTACTTCTTTTATTGCACTAATATTTTCTGATATACATGGTTCTTCAATCCAGAAAGGATTATATTTTTCAACTTCTTTAGAGAAAATTTGAGCTTTAGAAATAGAAAGTCTTCTATGAACTTCAACTAGAATATCTATTCTTGGACCAACTGCTTCTCTAACAGTAGCAACTCTTTTGACCGCCTCAAAAACAATTTCATTTTCTGGCCAATCTTCCCAAGGTCCTGTAAAAGGATCAAATTTGAGTGCTTTGAAACCTCTTTTTTCTACAATTTTTGTAGCGTCTTGTGCTAATGATTCATGATCTAGACTAGAGGCCCATCCATTTGCATAAACTTTTATATTTTCCCTAACTTTACCTCCAAGCAAATTATAAATAGGAGTTTCATAATATTTACCTAAAATGTCCCACATTGCAATTTCTATTCCACTAACTGCACACCAAAAATCCATAGAAGGCCTTTTGTTAGAAAAATCTCTATAGGCGCCAACTATAAAATTTCTTATATTTTTTGGGTCATAATCTATAATGTATGGTTTAAGTTTTTCTACATGTGCAGTTATTTGGGAATCTCTATCAGATTGAGAATAACATTCTCCCCACCCTATAATACCATTATCAGTAACCAATTTAATAAATATTAAATTCTTCCCGAAATATTTTATTTCATTTGAAAAATTTTCATCTATATTTTCCTCTCCTGGGTTAGCTATAAATAATTTTATATCTATGATTTTCATTTTTTCTCCTAATTAAACTTAACTTCAACCTTGCCTATTTTTTCAATTTCAACTTTTACTTTGTCATTTTTTTGAACCCATTGAGTTTGGACCAATGATCCTAAAGAAATTAGGTCGCCAGCTTTGGGATGATTATCTTTATAAAAATTAAAACTTAAAAACCATTCAAGAGCATTTAAAGGATCACCAAGTATATCTTTCCCAGTTCCTTCACCAACTAATTTATTATTTATTGACATCTTACCTCTTAGATTTTTGAGGTCATCTAAATTACTTAATGTTGATCCTTTTCCAAAAACTAATGAAGAAGCAAAAAAATTATCGGCAATTAATATTGGAGTATTTTCATTTTTATAGTCGGGCCATCTGTCATCTACGATTTCTATAGAAGGTACAACTTTTTCAATCATGTTAGAGTAATTATTTTCTTTATTATAATAATCAAAATTTTTTGAAAGAATAACTGCAATTTCACATTCAACTCCAGGTCTAATATAATTTTCGTAATCTACTGTAGAGTTGCCCTCAAAAGTTTCTTTTTTCTTAACTCTACCTAAGCAAGGAGAAGGTATTTTCAGATATTTTTGCATAACATTAGTAGTACATCCAATTTTCCAAGAATTATATTCCTCAGTTTTTGAATGATGCTTATAAATTTCATTTTGAATGTTATACCCATCTTCTATGCTCATAATTTTTTTTTCATTAATGCCAATTATGATTTTTTCTTTATTTTGATTGAAATTTATAATTTTTTTAGAAATATCTTTCATTGAAATATAATTTATACTGTAATTATGAAAATAATAATACCAAGATTAATAATTTCAAAGCTGATTGAACATTCATTGCTAGAAGATCCAAATGAATGTTGTGGTTATCTATTGGGAAATCAAGAAGAAGTGAAAGAAATATTTTTATCAAAGAATATTCATAAAACCCCTATTACAAGATACACAATGGATCCTCTTGATATGCTAGAAGCTGATAATATTTGTGAAGAAAAAAACTTAGAAATATTAGCAATATATCACTCGCATACACATTCACAAGCATATCCATCAGTAACTGATATAGAAAATGCAATTAATTCAGGTTGGACTGATCCTAAATACATTTTAGTTTCTTTAGTTGAAAAAACTAGACCTATAATCAGAGCTTATAACATTTCATCTGACAAGGTTGTAAATGAGATAATCATAGAACATGATGGAGAAGCTTATATAAGCACTACTTAAGATTTTTTAATAAGAACCATTCTATTGAATCATAAAGAGCTATCCAGCTAGCTTCAATTATATTTGATGATGCTCCAACAGTAGTCCAAACATCTTTATCATCAGAAGATTCGATTATAACTCTTACAACAGCACCCGTTCCTGTACCTTCTTCAACTACTCTCACTATGTAATCAGTAAGCCTAATTGTATTTATTTCAGGGAAAGTATCTATAAGACCTGTTCTTGTAGCTTTATCGAGAGCATCTACAGGTCCATTTCCTTCTGCTGCTGTATGAATAACTTTATTTTCTGTTCTTAACTTTATTGTTGCTTCTGAGAGCATTGGGTGCTCTTGATCATTCTGTCTCCAACCTGTTCCTAATGAACCTCTTCTTTTATTCTCAATTATTACCATGAAATCAACTAATTCAAATTTCTCTTCATAATTAGGAAGACTTCTATAAATTAATAGGTCTAGAGATGAGCTTGCAAGCTCAAAAGCATAACCTCTGGATTCTTTTTCTTTAATAATCCTAATGATTTTCTCTGCATTTTTTGCATCTAAAATATGATCAAGTCCTAAATTTTTAATTCTTGTCATTACGCTTTTTTTCCCTGATAATTCAGAAATAGAAATAGAAGACTCGTTTCCAACATCAGTTGGTTCAATATGTTGAAAAGATTTTGGATCTATCAAATATCCTGCGGCATGCATGCCTCCTTTGTGCGTAAAAGCATTTTTACCTACATAAGGTTGAAAAGGAAAAGGTCTTTTATTTGCAACTTCTGAAACGAAGTTTGAAACATTAGTCAATTGATCAATATTATCTTGATTTGTAAGTGTTTTTTTGTTCATTTTTAAGTTCAGATTTGCAATTACACTTATTAAATTTGCATTACCAGTTCTTTCTCCATATCCATTTATACAACCCTGAACTTGAAACACACCTGCTTCTACTGCAGATAAAGTAGAGGCTACAGCAGTATCAGTATCATTATGAGTATGAATTCCAAACATCTTATCATTCTTAAATTCACCTAAGATTTTTTTAGTTATTTCGAATATTTCACGAGGAAGAGTCCCTCCGTTTGTATCGCATAAAATAACTCTTGTGGCTCCAGCATCTATTGCGGTCTTGATACAAAGAATAGAATAATCTGGATCATCCTTATATCCATCAAAAAAATGTTCTGCGTCAAAGAAAACTTCCTTATTATTTTTTTTCAAATACTGCACAGAATCAGCAATCATATTTATATTTTCTTCTAAAGAAGTTTTTAGAATTTTTTCTGTCTGATAGGCACTGGCTTTACCAACTATAGTTACATAATCAGTGTTAGCACTTAGAATAGCATCTATGAAAGGGTCATCACCCACATTAGAGTTAGGCTTCCTTGTTTGACCAAAAGATACAATTTTTGAATTTTTAAGTTCTAAATTTTTTACTCTCTTAAAATACTCTTCATCCTTAGGATTTGATCCAGCAAAACCACCTTCGATAAAATCAACTCCAAGTTCATCCAACTTTTTTGTGATAAGAATTTTTTCTTCAAGAGATAAGTTTATTCCACTCTGTTGAGTGCCATC
>JAZANE010000002.1:0-4112 GCA_036228785.1 Chloroflexota bacterium | reverse complement strand
AAATTAAAATCTATTTTTGGTAAATTATCATAAAACTTGGGGCTATATTTAGCTATTTGTGTTTCTAGTTTTTTAATATTTTCACCTGCGGTGATTGCATAAATGTCAAATTCATTAGAATTACTTGAACAGACTTCTAGAGTCTGAACACCTATAGAACCTGTTGAACCTATAATTACAATTTTTTTCATACTAAAAAGAATATCCAAAAAGATATAGCAAAACTAGGTAAAAGAGAATCGAGTCTGTCTGAAATTCCGCCATGTCCATATAAAATTTTTGAGAAATCCTTGACTTCAATCGATCTTTTTACTTTAGAAACAAATAAATCTCCAAAAATACTGGAAAATATTACAGAAAAAATTAGTAATAATTTAGTTGAAAAATTTATCGGGTTTTCTAAAACAATTATGCTTAAGTAAATAAATCCTCCTATGAAGCCTATCAATATTGATCCAAAGTATCCCTCAATTGTTTTATTTGGAGAAATATCTTTTAGAATCTTTACTTTATTTTTACCTAATATTTTTCCTGTTATATAACCAGAAATATCTACTATAAAAACTTGAAATAAAATGAAAAAAAATATTTTTTTCCAATCTAAGAAATTATTTTCAATAAGAATTATATGAATAAAAAATAATAAATAAAAAATAGCAAAAATATACATAATCTTTATTCTTGAAGTTAGATTATTTTTAATTTGGAACAAAAATTCAATAATAAAAACCAACAAAGATAATATGACTAAGGGGTGTATATAAAAATCATCAAATATCTTAATATTTAGTTTTATTTGAGGTAGATATAGAAAACCAAATATAATGAATAATATCCCTAAAATACTAGTTACAAATCTTTTATAAAAATTATTGAGTTCCACCAAAATTTCTTTTCCTTTTTGAAAAATCTTCAATTATTTCTTGGAGATTTTTTTGACTAAATTCTGGCCAAAATATATCTAAAAAATATAATTCAGTATATGCAGATTCCCATAATAAAAAGTTTGAAAGTCTTTTCTGTCCTCCAGTTCTTATGATAATGTCAGGATCTGGAAAATTTCTACCAGATAATATTTCTGAAAAAGAATTTTCTGTAAGGTTTTTAAGATCAGATACACTTAGCTTACGGATACTTTGAATAATTTCATTCCTAGATCCATAATTAAAAGCTACTGAAAGAAAGAAATCCTCATTATTTTTTGTAATTTCCTCAGATCTATCTATTTTTTTCAAGATATTTTTTGGGAGATTTTTTTTACTTCCAATATGCGTGATTTTCACACCATTTTTGTTGAGTTCATCGGTTTCAGAATCGATAACGCCTGCAGCAAGATTTAATATATATTCAATTTCCTCAGATGATCTTGTCCAGTTTTCTGTTGAAAATGCAAATATAGTAAGATATTTAATTCCAAGTTTCTTTGCAGATATAACTATCGGTTTTATATTTTCATACCCTTCGAGGTGACCAGCTGATCTGTCTAAGCCCTGATGATTAGCCCATCTTCCATTTCCATCCATTATAATAGCAACATGATTGGGTTTTAATTTATCTGAGTTCATAAAGAAAAACTAAACTTGCATAATTTCAGATTCTTTATTAGCAGACTCTTGCTCGATTACTTTTATGGAGTCATCAGTTAATTTTTGAAGTTCACCCATTGCTCTTCTAGAATCATCCTCAGAACAGTCACCTTGTTTTTCAAGTTTTCTTATATCTTCTTGAGCATCTCTTCTAACATTTCTTATTGATACTTTAGATTCTTCACTTCTTTGCTTGAGAAGTTTTACCACATTTTTTCTGGTTTCTTCAGTCATTGGAGGTATATTGACTCTTAGTCTATCTCCTTCAATTTGAGGAGTTATACCTAAATCTGACGATTGGATACCTTTAGAAATTAGATCAACTGCAGACTTATCCCAAGGTTGAACAATTAAGCTTCTTTGATCTCCAACTGAGATTTGTGAAAGTTGATTAAGAGGCATATTTGAACCATGATAATCTATCTTAATATTTTCTAAAAGATTTGTTGTAGCTCTTCCAGTTCTTATAGATTTTATATCCGACACAAAGAATTCGCATGATGAATTCATTCTATCTGAACATTGTTTTAATATTTCTGAAAGTTCCATATTTTATATATTTTCTTAAAGTATAATATCTAAGTTTTTTTTGGTGTATATATTTTGGTACCTACTTTTTGACCTGATATAACATTAAGTAAATTATCAGGTTTAAATAAATCAAAAATAATAATTGGCAAAGTATTATCCATACAAAGTGTTAAAGCTGTTGAATCTAGAGCTTCAAGTCTTTTACTTAATGCCTCATGATGAGTTATTTCCGATATTTTCTTAGCCGATTTATTTTTGTGAGGATCAGAGTCATACATTCCATCAACTCCATTTTTAGCCATAATTAGAATATCAGCATTGATTTCAACTGCTCTAAGAGCTGCTGCTGTATCTGTTGACATAAAGGGATTTCCAGTACCACCTGCAAAAAGAACAAGTCTTCCTTTTTCTAAATGCCTTATCGCCCTTCTTCGAATATAAGCTTCAGCTACAGATGGAAGATTTAGTGCAGATTGAGTTCTAACTTCTATTTGGTTTTTTTCAAGCTCATCTTGAAGAGCAAGAGCATTCATAATAGTAGCAAGCATTCCTGCATAATCCGCTGTTGATCTATCCATTCCTCTTTTCTCGAATTCAGCACCTCTCCAAAAGTTACCTCCTCCTGCCACAATAGAAACCTGAGTATTTATTTTTGAAACTTTTTTTATCTCGGTTGCAATAGTCTTCAGAACTTCACTATCAATACCAAATTCTTGATCACCTTTTAGAGATTCACCGCTAAGTTTTAATACAACTCGTTTTGGTTTGTTAACTTCCAATTTCAAACCTATGAATCTTCATAATCACAATATTCTCACCTACCTTTGCAGATAATTCCTTAACTACTTCTCCAACTGTTTTAGAAGCATCCCTAATGTATGCTTGAGATTCTAAGATTTCATCATCACTTAGTTCATTATCGTCATCTTTTGATATTGCTTTAGGATTCATAGCAGCAACTTGCATAGCAATTTCTTTAGCACATTTGGTGAAGTCATCTGTTCTAGCAACAAAGTCTGTCTCACAAGATAATTGAACTATAGATCCAATTCTTCCACCTGTATGAATATAGGATTCAACTATACCATTTTCTGTTGCTCTACCAGATCTTTTTTCAACTGATGCTAATCCCTTTGCAGTTAATAATTCAACAGCCTTGTCTATATTTCCCTCTGATTCTTCAAGTGCTTTCTTTGCATCCATTATTCCTGCACCTGTTGAGTCTCTAAGTTCTTTAATTTGCTTTGCTGTTATTTGTGCCATTTAAGTCTCCAAAAAATTTATTTTATTTTTCAGAATCTTCTTCTTTAGTTGAAGAATCTGTTTTAGCTTTTTTTGATGTTTTGGTTTTTGATTTTGTTTTTTCCTCAGCTTTTGGAGCTTTCTCTTCTACTTTATCCTCAGCTTTTTTAGTCTGTCTTTTAGAAGCCTCAGCCTGAGCTTTATTTCTTGCTTCTTGTTCTAGTCTTTCAAGTTCAGCTTCTTCTGCTAGCTGATCTTCTTTCCTTTTTCGACTTATCTCTTGACCTGAAATTATGGAATCTGTTACTAAGTCAGTAATAATCTGTATAGACCTTAGACCATCATCATTTGATGGTATTGGATATTCAATTTCATCAGGGTTCGAGTTAGTATCAACCATCCCAACAACGGGGATTCCTAATTTTTTAGCCTCAGCAACAGCAATATTTTCTCTATGTATGTCAACTACAAATAAAACAGATGGTAATTCACTCATCTCTTTAATTCCGGAGAAAAATTTATTTAGACGACCTCTTTCAGCATCAAGCTTTTGCGACTCACGTTTTGTTTGAGATATAACTAATCCCTTAGCAAAAGATTCTTCTAATTCTACTAATCTTTCAAGTCTTTTCTCAATAGTCTTGAAATTAGTCATTAAACCACCAAGCCATCTTTGATTTATATAGTATGAATCCGATCTTTCTGCACTAGATTTTATGATACTTTGAGCATGTTTCTTTGTACCTACAAACA
>JAZANE010000001.1:0-23045 GCA_036228785.1 Chloroflexota bacterium | reverse complement strand
TTTATTTTTTCAATTAAATTTAGATGTTGTCATTTCATGTGACTAATGATATGAGAAAGAATCATAAAGCTGGTCTCATTGTCATAATCAAATATGTTTTCAACTATTTTTTGTACATCTTGTTTTTCAATTCGCTTTCCACAACTATAGCAATGTGGAATACCTATTCTTGAATATAGAAGTCTAAAATAATCATATATTTCGGTTACAGTCCCAACAGTTGATCTGGGATTTCTTGAAACTCCTTTTTGATCAATAGAAATTGAAGGTGATAGACCATCTATTTGATCAACATCTGGTTTTTCCATCCTTCCCAAGAATTGTCTTGCGTAGGCTGATAAAGATTCTACATATCTTCTTTGGCCTTCTGCGTATAAAGTATCAAATGCAAGACTACTTTTGCCTGAACCTGAAACTCCCGTTATAACTACAAACTTTTCTCTTGGAATTTCTAGATTGATATTCTTGAGATTATGCTCTCTTGCACCCTTTATTGAAATTTTATTTGATTTAGCCAAAATATCTTTCCTGTATTATATTTAATTCTATCTTTATATCTTTAGTATTTCGATACTCAAATTAAAACTATTTGATGTTTAGAATATAATATTTGTATAACTTTTAAAAAATCAAATTATCCTTCTTATTTAGATGAAAAAAAAACCTAAAATATTAACTAAAGACCTCTTAACTGAAATCGATAATCTTGTTGAAGATATACAAATTAAGGGCGTTTTGAGTCAAAAACAAAAAATTAATAGTATTTTTGCAGAAAATGTAATACCACTGCTTTTTGAAATAAAAACATCTGTAGAGATTGAAAATTTTTCTCAAAATGACTTAAGGGAAAAAATAAATTTTTGTTTAGCTAATACTTCAGATATTGTTGATATTGATTCTGAATATGCAACTTTTTATTCAAGAATCAGAGTGCTAAGAGAAAATATATTAATGAGAATAAGCGGTAGATAATTGATAGATTCTAAATTTCAAGATCAAGTATTAGTTTCTTGTCAGTCAGACACTGATTGGAAAGACTATTTTGACTTAATTATTAACTCAGTTAATCATACAAAAAAATATGAAAAAATTGATAAAAACTACAGAATTGATGTTTATCTTGTTGATAACTCAGAAATAAAAGATCTTAATTATAAATTTTTAAACAATAACTATGAAACAGATGTTTTATCTTTTAATTTTTATGAGGGCTGGAAGGATGGTTCTTTAGAAAAATCAGAAAGTTTATTTCCAGGTGAAAAATCAGAAGAAGGTATAGGTGAGATATATATTTCTATTCCTAAAATAAAGTCTCAAGCTAAAGAAAATAGCGTAAGTTTTGCAAAAGAATTATCTACAATGGCTATTCATGGAGCTCTTCATCTTTTAGGATATAATCATGAAGAAATTTTGGAAGAAAAAATTATGTTCTCCAAAACTGAGAAAATATTAAATAAGGTTATTTCTGAGTAAATTATGAGTTTTAAAAGAGAAGTTTTATATCAAAAATGGAGACCCAAAAATTTTTCTGATGTAATGGGTCAAGATCATATAACAACTACTCTAAAAAACTCTTTACTCAAGGACAGAAATGCTCATGCATATTTATTTACTGGTCCAAGAGGTGTTGGGAAAACTTCAACTGCTAGAATATTGGCGAAAGCTCTTAATTTAGGAGTAGATAATAAAGGGGAACCTCTCTTAGACTCTAATATTTCTGAAGAAATTGATTCAGGAAAATTTTTAGATTTGATTGAGATAGATGCTGCTTCAAATAGAAGGATTGACGATATCCGCTCTTTGTTAGATAACGTGCAATTTATGCCATCTGTTGGAAAATATAAAGTGTACATCATAGATGAGGTACACATGCTGACAAATGAGGCTTTCAACGCATTGTTGAAAACTTTAGAAGAGCCTCCTCCTCAAGTAATAATGATACTCGCAACTACTGAATACCAAAAACTTCCTGAAACTATTATTTCAAGATGCCAAAGGTTTGATTTCAGAAATGTTTCAAACTCCGAAGTAGTAAAGAGATTAAAATCAATTTCTGAAAAAGAAGAAATAAACTGTAACGAAGATATACTCTGGTTTATAGCTGATAATGCATCTGGCTCCTTGAGAGATGCTTGTAATTTACTTGAACAACTTTCTACAGCGTTTGATGAGATAACTATTGAGAATGCCAGAGATTTGTTTGGAATAATAGATGAAAATTTATCTTTGGAAATACTATCTCTAATATTAGATAATGAAAAACAATCTTTGTTAGAAAAATTACAAGAGCTGAGATTGAGAGGGGTAGATTTTAAGTCTTTATCAAATTCTATTGTTGATGTCTTAAGATTAGGAGTTTTTACATCGAATGGAGTTAGTGAAATCCAAGGTTATTCCTCTGATTTTATTAATAAGACAGCTGATACATTTCAATCGACTGAACCCAAAAAACTTATCTTGATTTTAGAGAAATTCATTGAGATGATATCAATTAGAACAGAGCATTTTGATTCTTTGCTTGATTCATCTTTGATTCATTTGACCTATATGTTTGAAGAAAGAATGCCTCTAGAATCAAAAAAAGAAGTTGATGTTCAAATTGATACTAAGCATATCCCATCGGTGCAAAAAAAAGAGTCATTTAATAAGCTTAAAACTCAAGACCAAGAGAAAAATTCTAATAGCGATAATACTGAATTGACTAAACCTGAATCTAAGCCAGTTGTTCAGCCTTCTAATAATTTGATTACAACCTCTCCTCCACAACCCCAAAATGATTCAAAGGAAAAATTAGATTGGGAGAAAGTGCTTTTTGATTTACGCAGGGCTAAGTTTGGAAAGATGGTTTTAGGAGCACTGCTTAGAAATGTTGAGATTCCAAAAAAAATTGAGGATAAGTTGGTTCTAAAGTTTAAGAGTAAGTCCTTGCATGATCATTTTCAGGCTGAATGGCAAATTGATTTGGTTCGTGATGCTGTGAGAAAGTCAGTTACAGAAATTTATGGAGAAGGAATAAAATTAGTTTTAGAAGAGCCAGACGAAGAGCAAAAAAATAATACAAAAACGAACTTGTTGGAAAATGAAATTGTAAAATCTGCTTTAGCTATGGGAGCCAAAGTTGAAGAAGAAAAGGAAGGATAACAAATGTTCAATATGGACAAATTAAAACAAGCAGGAAGTCTAATGAAACAGATGAACGGCTTGAAGAAAAAAATAGATAAACTAGAGACTATTGCAACATCTAAAGATGGCAATATTGAGATTACAATTCAAGGTACATCGAATGTAAAATCAATAAAAATAAATGACGAATTCTTGAGTCAAGTTTCTTCCAAAGACCTAGAAAAAAATCTTACTAAAGCCTTAAATGAAGGAATTAAAGAAGCTGAAAAAGCTTCAAAAAAAATAATGTCTGAGGTTACAGGTGGGTTAAATATCCCTGGTTTATAGCATGGTCCCATTAGACAGATCGCCATTTATACCTGAAGCTTTAAATGACTTGATAGATTCATTTAGGCTACTACCTTCTATAGGACCTAAAACAGCCCAGAGATTAGCTTTTGCAACACTTAAGATGCCTGAAGAACAAGTAAGAAGTATATCTGAATCTCTTTTAGACATTAAAAATAAAATTATATTTTGTCAGCTTTGTCAAAATATATCTGAAAAAACAACATGCAATGTTTGTAAAGATGAAAATAGAAATAAATCTATAATCTGTGTTGTTGAAGAGGCTATGGATGTTTATGTTTTAGAAAAATCAGGAGCATATAAGGGTATGTTTCATGTTTTACATGGATCGCTGTCTCCTGCAAATGGAATTGGTCCTGAAGAGATTCGAATAAAAGAATTGCTAAATAGAATTCAAAAAGACAATTCTGTGACTGAAGTTGTTATAGCAACAAACTTAAATCTTGAAGGAGAAGCAACTGCTATGTATATCAATCAGCAGATTTTAGAAATAAAAAAAGAGATAAAAGTAACTAGATTGGCTAGAGGAATGCCTTCAGGATCCGATATAGAGTATGCAGATGAAACTACAATTACGCATGCTTTAGGGTCTAGAATTAATATTAATGAAATCCTTTAAGAAAAGAAAAAAATTCATTCAAACAGAAGCTATTGTTCTTAAATCTTTTGATTTTGGAGATGCAGATAGAATCTTCACAATTTTAACCTCAAATAATGGTATTATTCGTGTCGTAGCAAAAGGGGTTCGAAAACCTAAATCTCGAATGGGCGGACACCTTGATATACTTTCAAAGGTTAATGCATATATATCTGTCGGAGAAAATCTGAGTAATCTTTCACAAGTAGAAACCATAGAAAACTATTCAGTAATAAAAAATGACCTTTCTTTGATTTCTGTAGGATTTTATTTTCTAGAATTGACTGAAAAATTTTCTGTAGAGAATAATCCTGATAGTGAATTATATTATCATTTGTCTTATACACTTGATCAAATTTTTCAGAAAAAAAACGAACTCCTTATGAGGTGGTTTGAGATAAAACTTCTTTCATTTTCAGGGTTTTTACCTGATTTATATAATTGCCAAATTAGTGGAAATTTACTTGACGAAGGAGATCATCTTTTTTCATCGGTAAACGGAGGTCTAGTTGACAAAAAATATTCTACTAAAACAGATAGCTACATACTTGTAGATAAAAATTCAATCAAGGCAATGAGGTTTTTATCAAAAAATAATTGGCCTGATGTAAAAAGCATTAAGTTTAAGGATCAAAATTTAATAAAAATTAAAGAAGTTACAAAGAAATATATACAAACAATAACTCAATCTTTAATTAATTCTGAAAAATTTCTTTCGAATGTTAATTGATTTTTTTCATAGGTAAGAATGTGCATAATAAAATCCCAGATATTGCAATTATGCCAGAGAAAATGGCTATTCCTTCAAAATTATAAGTCTTATAAATAATTCCCGATATAACAGGAGCCATAAATCCTATCAATGACATTCCTATAAAATTTAAAGCAGTTCCACTTCCTTCGCTTCCTTTTGGGACTCTATCCATTGTTGCGGCTGTCACTATAGGCATGACTGAGAAAAAAAACATACCTAACAATCCAATTAGAATCACAAGCCCTAAACCTTCATCAAAAATTAGAAACAAAAATAAATATATTGCCATCAATGTCATAGAAATTTGTATTACAGGCTTTCTTCCAAATCTATCAGACAAAATTCCCATTATTGGTGTTGAAATTATTCCGGCTGCAGTAATAAGAGCTATATGCCAACCAATAACCCAAGCAGAGTAATCAAGTTCTTCCTTCAGATAAACGGCTAGCCATAACTGAAAAGAGGTATGAATGCTTGCTCTCATTGCTCCTAAAACGATCAATCCAAGAATAATTTTGTCTGCTAACAATGTTTTAGTTCTGTCCCAGTACTCTTCAAATGACCAGTTTGATGTTGATTCTGAACCTGCAGACTTAAACATGGTTAGTACAAGAACTCCTGTTATAATCATAGGAATAACGATCATGATAGCAACATTTTCCCATCCAAAGCCTGAGAACTTTATGACTGAGCCAAGAGTAACCCCTGAGATCAATCCACCAATTATAGGAGGTCCAATTGTATTACCTATTTGGGCACCTGTAAGATGCATTGATAAAGCAAAACCTTTTCTTTCGGGATATCTTGCTGCAAGTGTACCGAAAGCAGGGGCGTGCCAAAAACTCGTTCCAAAACCAATTAGTATGACTCCAAGTAATATTAGGATATAAATTTTAGTTATTCCAATCAGTAGATATCCTATAGAAATGGTAAACATGGAAATAGCAAGAAACCAAGCTATTTTTTTTCTGTACATGTCAGATAGTATTCCTGCAGGTATATTTGATAACCCACTAGAAACATTCATTGAAGAAAAGATTAATGCATAAGAAACTTCGGATAGGCCCATTGAAGCTTTTAACAAAGGACCAATAACAGTTAAGGCTCCTTGGCCAAAATGTTTAATTCCATGTCCAAGAGATAATCCAATTACTAATGATAGGCCTGAAAAAGGTTTAGATATTTTACTCATAAAAATTTCTTATAATGGTATATTTATATAATAATTATTGTTCTTTAGTCAGAAAAAAATGATCAAATTTAAAAAACTTCCAAAAACAATTTATTATTCTTCTATTTCATTTACAATTTTGGGTTTTATTTTTTCGATTATTTACTCGTTGATAAGTTACATTTATATTTGTCCAGCTTCTACAACTTGTCCAGCAAATCCTATTCCAGTTATTTTACTGGTTGTTATTGTTACTTTCTTTTTTTTTATATTTGGATTGATTTTTGGGGTAGTTATACGGAAGCTTTATAATTTCTTTAGAGTAGAATAATTTTAATATTAAAATATTTGAGGAAGATTTTTTATGTCAGAAAAAAATTTTGATTTAATAGTTATTGGCGCAGGACCTGGAGGTTACCATTCTGCAATTAGAGCATCTCAGCTTGGATTAAAAGTTGGTTTGGTAGAAAAAGATGATGGTTCAGGTATAGGAGGTTTAGGTGGAGTTTGTTTGAATTGGGGATGTATACCCTCTAAGTCTCTCCTTAAGAATGCTGAACTTCTAAATGAATTAAAAAATCCAGAAGAATGGGGTTTTTCTTTCAAAGAATTTAAAGCAGATATTTCTAAAGCTATAGAAAGATCAAGAGAAGTTTCATCAAAATTAACACAAGGTATAGGTTACTTAATCAAAAAAAACAATATCGAACTTATTAATGGCACTGCTCAATTACACTCTTCTTCAAAAGTTGAAGTTGCCAATGAAGTGTACACTGCAAGCAATATAATAATAGCGACTGGAGCAAGGCCAAGATCTCTACCTAACTTAGAAATAGATAAAGAACTTATAATTACATCTAGAGAAGCCCTAGAATTGAAATCTAAACCAAAATCTATTGCAATAATTGGCGCTTCAGCTATAGGTTGTGAATTTGCTTATTTCCTTAATGCTTATGGTGTAGAAGTTTCACTTTTTGAAATTATGGACAGGTTGGTCCCAAAAGAAGATTCTGATATTTCTAAAGAGCTAGAAAGGCAATTTAAAAAACAAGGTATTCTATCATTTACATCTTCTAATATTAAAAATGTAACAAAAAATAGTAAATCTGTTACTCTTGACTATGAATCAAACGGAGAGTCATTTTCTAAAGATTTTGAAAAAGTTATGCTGGGAGTTGGAATACAACCTAATAGCGATCAATTAGGTCTAAGCAATGCTGGAGTTGAAATAGACAATAACGGTTTTATAGTTGTTGATGATTTTATGAGAACTAATATAAATGGAATTTATGCCATAGGAGATGTTACTGGAAAGCTTCCTCTAGCTCATGTTGCATTTGATCAAGGAATCGTTGCTGCAGAAACAATTAAGGGGTTGGATGTTCAAGGAATAAGTGATTATACTAACATGCCTAGATGTACTTATTGTTCACCACAAATTGCCAGCATAGGGATCACAGAAGATCAGGCAAAAGAACAAAGCCTCAATTACTCAGTTGGAAAGGTACCCTTTCAAGTTGCAGGAAAATCTATAGCAATTAATAACTATAATGGATTTGCTAAAATTATTTCTGATTCTGATACAGGCGAGATATTGGGTGCGCATATTATAGGTGCTGAGGCCACTGAAATGATCGGAGAAATTGGCATGCTAAAGTATCTTGAAGGAACCAACGAAGAATTACACAGACTAACTCATGCTCACCCGACTTTATCAGAGGTAATAAAAGAGGCAGCTGCTAATACCAACAATGAAGCTATTCACTTCTAATGTTACCAGTCTAATTTTATTTCTAGTTCTGACGTTATAGATTCAAACCATTCAATTACTTCTGGATGGTATGGAATTCCATTTTCACTTCTATCATTTCTTGATTCAAACTCAGCTAATCCTGGATATAAAACCCTGTCGTGACCAGGTGCTGGTGGAGTTTCCTTCAAACCTCTTAAGAAATCATCCATATTTGTCTTAAAAGTTTTTTTATCACTAAATGAGTCTATATTGTATGCTGCAAAATAATGTCCACTTCCTCCCAAGAATCCTGCTTGCGCACCTCCTAGCATAGAGCACATAATATCAACTATCGCTGCAAAGCCATAACCTTTATGAGAACCATTTTCTCTTTCGCCTCCCAAAGGAAGCATATGGAGATTTTTTAATCTACCATCTTCATGAAAATCTTCTTTAGAGAGCAATTTTTCATCATTTATAGGGGATCCATCTTCATTTGCAAGCCAATTTGAAGCTACAGGAGTCTCTAGTCTCTCTAGTAACTTGATTTTATTTCCAGCTATTTGAGTCATTGCTGCATCAAACATAAAATAAGCTTCTTTCTCAGCAGGCGCTGCCCATGCTATAGGTTGTGTTCCAAATCTAGGTTCAGCTCCAAATGTAGGAAGCATAGCAAAGCCACCACCTCCACTCATGCAAACACCTATCATATCCTCATCAACAGCCAATTTAGCATGAAAGCCTGCAGCTCCTAGATGTCCAGCATTATTTAGAGTAACAATACCCACACCTGATTCTTTTGCCTTATTTATAGCTAACTTCATGGCATATGGAGCTGTGTGTAAACCAAGTCCTTTATCACCATCTAAAGCAGCTGTAGAAATTGATTCTTTAACAATTTTTATATCTGGCCTAGGGTTAATTTTTTCTAATTGGTACATCCTAACATAAGATCTAAGCATGTTTGATACTCCATGTGTATCAACACCATTAAGGTCCGCATAGATTAATACATCAGCTGAAAGTGCAGCATTTTCGTCTGATAATCCCATCTTCATAAAAACTTGTTTTGTTACAGAGTGCATTTTTTTATGATTGATTCTAATAGCATCTTCATCTGAAACATGAAATCTTTCTAACATAATTCCCTCTTTACTTACTATTGATGTATACTTTTGTTTTTTCTACAAAAGAACTGTTCATATGATTTAAGGTTGATTTTATCTTTGAGTCAAGTATTCTTAAAGTCGATATAACTCTTAGTCTTCTGTATTCAGGTATTTCTTCCTCTTTTACGGAATCCAACTCTATAGCAAAATGCAGAATTTTTTCTTCAATAGAAAGTCCTTTTGAATCACTGTTTACAATTTCGTTTTCTTTCTTTGCAGCGGGCTTAATTTCGTTTCCATTTATTACAGATTTAAATATCTTTTCAATTGGAGTTTTAGGATTTTTCTTTATATTTCCTATGATTTTTTCCACATAAACACTAGATACTTCACCTGATATAAATGGCTTAGAAATTTCATGCTGTAGGTCAAAGTCATCAATATCTGCTATGCATCTTGCTTCTTTAAAAGTAAGATCTCCTTTATCTAGAGCTTTTAGCAATAGCGGATTTAATTTTTTTATTAATGACTCATAATGATGTATTGTTCCTGGAGTTATCCCGGTCCTTCTACTTAATTCTTGCTGTGAAATATTATGTGATTTTCTAAAATTGATAAATTCTTTAGCAATCTCAGTAGGGGGTTTTAGGCCAGAAAAATATATTTCTGACAAATTTATTGACGATATATCTTCTATTTTCTCTTTAATATTGCAGTCAATTTTTGATTTATTGTTTTTAATTGCATTTCTATAAACCTTTTCTCCGCTGAATAACAGAAAACCATTCTTATCTTTAACTACAATAGGTTTTTGTTGAGATGAGTTTCTTTTATTTAATAAATTTTTTACAGGTTCATACCTAAACACAGGATGATCAGGCTGTATTTTAATTAAGTTTGTTTCTATTTTCATTGTTTGCCCCAATTTTTTTATTTATAACTTAATTTTCTTGATTCTAAATTCTAATTTCAAAAATTGTCCTAGCTGGGAAATAATCATTCTTAAAACCCTTTTTGTTTAGAATTTTTTCAATATAATGATTAGTACATTGTAAGATTGAACTGGAATACATGAAAATTGTTAAAAATAATATTCCCCCATACGTAGCATTCAAAACATTCCAAACTTTTTTGGAATTTTTATCTGAAGGTATGCCAAGTAGAATTGATAGAAGTGTATGGCTTAATAGATTTTCTGGTTCTAATGGTACGCAATTAATGACAGCTATAAAGTTTTTTGAACTAATAGATATAAATGGAGTTCCTTCAGATGATTTTAAGGATTTGGTTTCAAGAGATTCTTCGTTACAGAAAAAAATTATGAGAAAGTTGCTATTTAGGTTTTATGAGCATATTTTTGATTTAGACCTTGAAAATGCTACTAGATCCCAGTTGAGAGAAGGTTTTAGAAAATTTGGAACTAAAGAAGGAGTTTTAGTTAAATGTGAATCTTTTTTCATTCAAGCTGCAAAGTTTTCAGAAATTCAATTATCTTCCCATATTTTAGCTCGAAGGCATAATACTTCATCTAATGAAAAATCTAAATCATCTATAAAAGCAAATGTGACAAACCTACCAACTAAAAAAAATACAGTTGAAAAAAATTTAAATTTAGTCAAGATTATCTTAGATAAATATCCAGACTTTGATCCTTCTTGGGAGCCTGATGTCCAAAAAGCTTGGATAGAATCATTGACTAAATTATACGATAGTATGAACAGTTAAAAAAAAGAGTCACTCTAAAGTGACTCTTTTTTATTTCAGTGATTTCAGAAACTTACATTCCCATATCCATACCACCCATACCACCTCCAGGCATTCCACCAGGCATAGGAGCTTCAGGCTCAGGAACATCAGTTATTAGAGCTTCTGTAGTAAGTATCATACCCGCAACTGAAGCAGCGTTTTCAACTGCTGCTCTTGTAACTTTTGTTGGATCAACAATACCCATTGTTATCATGTCGCCATATTTATCAGATTGAGCATCAAATCCATAGTTTTCCTGCTTACTTGTAGAAATCTTTTCAAGTATTACAGCGCCTTCAAAACCTGAATTTTCTGCAATAACCCTTACTGGTTCTAACAAAGCTTTTTTGATTATTTCAACTCCAGTATTTTCATCTGGATCTTTAAGCTTTAACTTACCAAGAGCTGTTGAAGCCTTAATAAGAACAGTTCCACCTCCAGGCACAATACCAGATTCAACTGCAGCCCTTGTAGCTGAAAGAGCATCTTCTACTCTTTGTTTTTTTTCTTTCATTTCTATTTCAGTAGCAGCACCAACTCTTAGTATAGCGACACCACCTGATAGCTTAGCTAATCTTTCTTGTAGTTTTTCTCTATCGTAGTCTGATGTTGTTTCTTCAATTTGACTACCAATTTCTTTCATTCTACCTTCAATTTCAGCTTTGGCGCCTTCTCCGTCAACAAAAGTAGTATCATCTTTTTTTACTACCACTCTTGCACATTTTCCTAAGTCTTCTAATGTAGCAGAATCTAGTTTTCTTCCAACTTCTTCTGAAACAACATTTCCTCCTGTTAGTATTGCAATATCCTGCAACATAGCTTTTCTTCTATCCCCAAACCCTGGAGCTTTTATTGCAGCTACGTTTATAGTACCTCGTAGCTTGTTTACAACAAGCGTTGCTAGAGCTTCGCCTTCTACGTCTTCAGCAATTACTAACATAGGTTTTTTCGCTTGTAATACCTTTTCTAATACTGGAACAAGATCTGAAACGGCAGATATTTTTCCATCAGTAATTAAGATATATGGATTTTCAAGAACAGCTTCTTGTGTATCTGGAGAAGTTACAAAATAAGGAGATAAAAAACCTCTATCAATTTGCATTCCTTCTACAAAATCCGTTTCATAATCAAGAGTTTTTGATTCATCAACTGTGATTACACCATCTTTTCCTACTTTATCCATTACATCTGCAATAAGATTTCCCATTTCATCATCATGAGAAGATAGTTTGGCTACATTAGCAATTTGTTCTTTTCCTGAAACAGGTGTAGATTGATCAGCAATAGACTCTCTGACACTTTGTATTGCTTTATCTATTCCCCTTTTTATAGCCATAGGATCAGCTCCAGCAGCAACAACTTTGAAACCTTCAGCAATTATAGCTTGAGCTAAAACTGTACTTGTAGTTGTTCCGTCACCAGCATCATCATTTGTATTTTTTGATGCTTCTTTAAGAAGCTGAGCTCCCATATTCTCAAATGAATCTTCTAAGTCAATTTCTTTAGCTATTGTTACACCATCTGAATTAACTTGAGGAGGACCAAACTTTTTGTCAACAATTATGTTTCTTCCCCTTGGCCCGAGTGTTACTTTTACAGTATCTGCAAGAATATCTATACCACTTTTAAGTCTAGATCTTGCATCTGCTCCAAATTTTAAATCTTTTGCCGGCATTTTTCTCTCCGTTTACTAATTTGTTTTTTTTTAGATTTTTAGAAATTGCTTATCCAACAATAGCTAAAATATCACTTTCTCTAACTATTAAATATTCTTTTCCACCCTCAGAATATTCTGTTCCTGCATATTTAGAATATATAACTTCATCACCATTTTTTACTGATAGCGGAATTGTTTTTCCGTCGTCATTAACTCTACCTGCCCCAGCAGCAACAACTTTACCTTTTTGAGGTTTTTCTTTTGCAGTATCAGGAATAATGATACCGCCAGAACTCTTTGAGTCATCTTCCTCATTTGGTTCGATGATAATTCTGTCTCCTAATGGTTTTAATTTAAGTGCCACTTAATCATTCCTTCCTATATATTTATTTTATTACTTTTCTAACTATTTCTATAAATTACTCAATTCATAAAACATAGTTAAATAATTACACATTTTCTATTTTAAAATATTTTGAGAACCTGTCAAATAAACTTAGAGTGACTGATCACAACAAATCACTTTTTCTATATCATTTATCTAATTATCTTGATGTTATTGACCCGCCATTAATATTAATTGCTTGCCCTGTAATAAATCTTGCTTTATCAGATGCTAGAAATGCTATCAAGTCTGCAACTTCTTCGTCTGTACCTACTCGCCCCATTGGTATGCTTTCTATCTTGCTTTTCCATATAGCCCCTCTTCCTAGTGGGTCCAATCGTGCAGTTTCTGTTTGCCCTGGACACACACAGTTTACAGTAATTTGTTCTTCAGCTAATTCTTTAGCTAATGATTGAGAAAAACCTTCTAACCCAAAGTTTGCAGCATTATAAGCAGCCATTCTAGCATTGCCTTCTTTTCCAGCTGAGGATGACAGATTGATAATTCTTCCTCCATCTCCTTGAGCAATCATAACTTTTGCAACAGCTTTGGAACATAAAAAAGAACCATATATTTTAACCATGAAAACTTTCTTGAATACTTCATTGTCTACTTCAACTACTGGTACTCTGTCTTCTCCATAAGGAGGAGCTGCATTGTTTACCAAGATATCTATTCTTCCAAATTCATCTAATGTTTGCTTTATCATATTATCAACATCATCTTCTTTAGAAATATCCATAACTAAAGCCTTTGCCTTAGATCCTTTCTGTCGAATTTGGTCTGCAGTAGATTCTATGTCTTTCCATTCAACTGCTTTTTCATCTTCAGGGTATGTTTCTGGGTCCCTTCCTGTTCCTGTAACGACAACATTTGCCCCTAAAGAGCCCAGTGCTACAGCAGTGGCCCTGCCAATACCCCTTAGCCTTCCGGCTCCTGTTACAATAGCTACTTTACCATTAAGCTCATTTTCCATGATTTTCCTCAATTTAATATTTTTTTAGTGTTCCATAACTGAACCACCATTTTGATTAATGGATTGACCATGAATCCAAGAAGCAGCCTCGGTACACAAATAAGCACAAAAATCTCCTACTTCTTTGTCCGTGCCATTTCGCCCTATAGGTGTTGCAGCTGCCATTTGATCCCAATTATCTCTTACTACATCCATTCTTGATGTATCAACAGCTCCAGGGCAAACTGCATTTACGTTTATATTATGCTTACCAAGCTCTCTGGCTAATGATTGAGTCATTCCTACTACTCCAAAATTACCAGCATTATAAGCTAAGAAGTTTTCTTGCCCTTTTTTTCCTGCAGTAGATGAGATGTTGACTATCTTACCTCCATCTCCTTGCTTGATCATATGTTCAACAGCACCTTTTGTGCATAAAAAAGTTCCAGTCAATTTTATATCCACAACTCTTTGAAAAACACTTTCGTCCAAATCAAGAATAGGGACTCTGTCTTCTGCTCTAGCGTATGCAGCATTATTTATTAGAATATCTATTCTGCCGAATTCTTTGATAGTTTTATCTATCATATTTTTTACGTCATTTTCATCTGTTACGTTAGCCACTAATGGCAATGCTCTAGAACCCTCTTTTCTTATTAAGTCTGCAACACTTTCTACATCTTTCCAACCGATAGCTTTTTCATCTTCAGGGTAATTTTCAGGTTTTCTTCCTGTTCCTGTTACAACTACATCAGCTCCAAGTCTTGCTAAAGCAACCGCAGCAGCCCTACCAATTCCTCTCAATCTTCCAGCCCCTGTTACTATAGCAACTTTACCTTTTAATTCTTTTTCCATAAGTTTCCTCAGTTATAAATATTGAATTTTCATAATTCTAATCTATTAATTGATTAATTTTAATAATTGTCTTTTCTATATCCTTTGTTATTACGGTTATATGTCCCATTTTTCGCCCAATCTTTGCTTCATTCTTGTTGTACATTTTTATAAAATAATTTGAATTCTTATTCATTTTTGAAATTATTTTTTCATGATCTTTATTGATAAAAAATTCTCCTAAAAGATTTTTCATTAAGGCTGTACTTATTGCTTCAGGATTTTCTACTCTTTCATCACAAATAATTTTTCCTAATAAACCAAATTGAGAAAGTAGGTGAGACTCTCTAGTGAGGTGTCCTGAATTATGAGGTCTAGGAGCTATTTCGTTGAAGAGAATATCATTATTTTCATCTATAAACATTTCAATTGCAATTATTCCTGTTAGGTCTATTTCTCTAACGAACCTCTTCGATAAATCTATAGCTTTATTCTTAGTATATTCATCTATTCTTGCAGGAAAAATTGATGTGTCTAGAATGCCATTTTTGTGAATATTTTCTATTGGATCAAAGAAAAAAATCTCCTTTTTTCTATTTCTTCCAATAACAATTGAAATTTCTTTTTTAAAACTGATTTTTTCCTCAACTATATAGTCAATATTTTTTTCTAATTGGTATATTATTTGATCAATTTCATCTTTATTATTTACGTGAAACTGACCTTTTCCGTCATAACCTAATCTGTTAGTTTTTATAATTACAGGTAAATTTATTTTTGCGGAAACTAGTTGTTCTTCTAGACCTAATTTATTATTGTAAGGTATGAATTTTGGTGTTCTGATTCCACATTTAATAAAATTACTTTTTTCATTTAATCTGTTTTGAGATATAGATAATACAAACTTACTAGGAACTATTTCTATTTTTTGTTCCAAATATTCAAGACTTTCTAAAGGAATATTTTCAAACTCGTAAGTTATTACGCTGCATTTATTAATTAGCTCATCTAATCCTGTATTGTCATCATAAGCTTTCTTTATATGTTTTGCAGACGTATAACTAGCAGGAGGGTTATCTGAAGGGTCTATAAAATATACAATTTTGTTATTTTTAGTTAGGTATTCCGCGAGCATCTGACATAATTGTCCTCCTCCGAGGATACCTATAGTATTTTTTTTCATTATTTTATAATTATGGCCAGTTGCCTATATCGCTATCTTTCTTCACTAAGTTACTTGTATTAGAAATTCTTTTTTGAAGATTTTTTGATATTTTATTATCGTTGAGTGCTAAGATTTTGGCTGATATAAGAGCAGCGTTTTCAGCTCCATGATCTCCTATTGCAACTGTTGCTACAGGAACTCCTTTTGGCATTTGAACTATTGATAATAAAGAGTCAATCCCACTCAAATTAGAAGATTTAATTGGAACTCCAATAACTGGAAGCTCAGTTATTGCTGCAACCATTCCTGGTAAATGAGCTGCTCCACCTGCACCAGCAATAATAATTTCTATGCCTCTGTTTTGTGCATTTTTTGCGAATTCAAACATTAGATCTGGTGTTCTATGAGCAGAAATGATTTTTATTTCATGGCTAACTTCCAATTCTCTTAGTACTTCGGAAGCAATTCTCATCGTGTCTAAATCGCTTTTGCTTCCCATAATTATTGAAACTTTTGGTTTATTTTTCATCTTTTATCCTCTAAAAAATCAAATATAGCATTCAATGAATATTTAGGCTCATTAAATGTATTCTTGTGATTAACTCCTTCTAAGGTGTGCATAATTTTGTTATCTTTGTTTTTCATAATAGATTTGGTGAGTTCGTAATTATCATCATTTTCACCAATAATTATTTTGTGCTTTTCATTTTTCCAATTGATTTTATCTATGGCTCCTTCCCAATCTAGAGCTTTTTCAAAAATTTTACTATATATAATATATTTTTTTTCCCCTGTTTTTTCTCCAAGATTTTTCATTGCTTTTGCTCGCTTATTAAATCTTTTTCTTTCTAAATGTGGAGCCCCAGGGTGCATTCCTAATGAGATAACTTTATTAAGACTATTTTCATAAGATGCAAGCTCAAAACCAGCTCTTGCACCCATAGAGAAACCCATATAATCGAAACTTTCAGATTTTATATCTTTACTAATTTCTAAGATATGATCAGCCATTCTTTGAACTGAAAAATTAGATTCATTTAAGTCTAAATTATCTCCATGTCCTGGGAAGTCAAATATATGAACTCTTCTAATTTTGGATAGCTCTTCCACCCAGCCATTTTCAAGCCATAAATTCTTATTTTGGGCCATTCCGTGGCCTAAAATCAAGTCTGTGCCCTTTCCAAAAGTTAAATATGACATCATAAGGTCTGTTTTTAATGTTTTTCTATAACTATTATTATATGGTAAGTAATTTTTGGAGGTTATATTTGACTGAAAATCTTGAAAAAACGGCTATGGTTGTAACAGCACACCCTGATGATGCAGAGTGGGGTTGCTCAGCTTCAGTAGCTAAATGGACTAGACTTGGATGGGATGTGATATATGTTCTTTGTACGGATGGTTCAAAAGGTACTGAAGATAGGTCTATTTCGAGCCAAGAGCTAGCTAAAATTAGGGAGCAAGAACAAAGAGATGCTGGAAAAATACTTGGATTAAAAGCAATAGAGTTTCTTGGTTATCCAGATGGATATCTTGAACCCACATTAGAAGTTCGAAGAGATATTTCAAGGGAAATTCGAAAATATAAGCCTTCAGTACTTATTACAACTAATCCAAATAGAGACTTAATAAGTAGTTCTTACCTTGGACACCCAGATCATTTTGCAGCAGGAGAAGCTGCTTTATCAGCAGTGTTCCCAAGTGCAAGAGATCACCTTACTTTTCCAGAACTTTTAGAAGAAGGATATGAGCCTCATAAAGTTAAGGAAGTTTGGATAAATATGTTTAATATGAGTTCAGGAAGTAATCAAAATTTCTTTTTTAATCCTATTGAACAATCAGATTTAGATACAGCTACAAAAGCACTCTTAGCCCATACAAGTCAAATTCCTGACCCTGAAAGGGCTAGAGAATTCATGTCAAAAAGAAGAGAAGATATTGGAAGTATATGTAACACTAAGTATGCAGAAGCTTTTGCTAGGTTTCAACTTAACTAGTTGCTTCTAAATTGCATCGTTTTTAGTATTTCCTAGTTTCTCATTTCTAATTAAATTAAATTCTCTATCTATTGATTGAGTAATCATTCCGCCATCAGAACTATGAAGCACAAATCTAGCTCCAAGTTCCATAGTTTTTAGGGTTCTTTCTGGTGTAAAGCCATGAACCATTACAGGAATATTATGAGATTCAGATACGTTTATTATCTTTGTTAGTGCTTCAAGGTAATTTGAATTTTCCAATTCATCAGGAATACCCATTGATGTTGATAAATCATTTGGTCCGACAAATACACCATCAATAGGACCTTTGTTTATTAAGTTATCTAAATTGTTGACTGCAGTTATGCTTTCAATACCAACTATAAATATTTTATGACCATTTTTTTTGTGGAGATAATCTTTGGTTTTTTCACTAGGAAATTTTTCTGAAGTCAATACATCCTCAAAAGCTTTGCCTTTAAGTGGATGCAAATATGTTTTCCATGCACATCTTTGTATTGTTTCTGAGTCTTCACAATAAGGAACCAGAACACCATCTGCTTTAGCGTCTAATGCAATAGCTACTAGAGTAGGATCTGGATCTGCTACCCTAACAATTACAGTGAGGCCAACTGATTGACCTGCGCTAACCATTCTAGCAATTTCTCCTCTAGAGTATGATCCGTGTTCAGCATCAATTATTACATAATCTAATGCTTTTGAAGAAAATGATGGAGCCCACCTCACTCCTTCAATAAAATTGATCATTGTTCCAAAAACACTACCTCCTTGTTTTAATTTATCTTTTAGGTCCTGCGGTTTCATAAATTCAACTTTCTAAACTCTTAATTCTTTAAAATTTCTTATTATATAATCAGGCGGTTGTAAATCTTTAGGATATTCTCTCCCCATACTTATCCATATAGTTTTGAATCCTACTGATTGTGCTCCAATTATATCTGTATATGGATTGTCGCCTATAAATACCACATTTTCAACTTCTTTTAGAGTTAAATTTAACTGTCTAAGAGTTTCTATAAAGATCTCTTTTTCTGGTTTTAGGTGCCCAAATATCTCTGCAGCAATTACAAAATTATACTTATTTTCAAGCCCAGTATTTCTTATTTTTTCATATTGATAATGGCTACCATTTGTAACTATTCCAAAATTTATTTTTTTTTCTATAAGTTTGTCTAAAAACTCGCCAGCTCCCTCATATGGCTTGATTATTTTACTCATGTTTTCATAATAAAAGTCATAAAATTCTTCATAACTCAAAGGGAATTCTGAAAAATCTCTCTTTATTTTTTCAAGTGCTTTTGAAATATTAAATGAATTATTAGGACTTAGATTCCAAAAGTATTCTTGTGCTTCTTTTTTTGAAAAAATTTTAAATATTTCAAAATTTTTCAGCATAGTTTGAATAAATTTGCTATAGGCAGATTTACGATCAATCAAAGTATCATCTAGATCAAAAGCAACACCCATATATTCAGATAGATTTAAGCTCATGCTGTTCTTATTGAACCTCGCAATAAAGCTGCCTCATCCGAACACATAAAATAGATTATATTGGCAACTCCAGTTGGGTCAGCAAGAATTTTTTTTGTGTCTAAGTATAATTCTTCATCACCAGTAATATCTCTAGTTGTTTCTATCTGAGCATTTTTTAATGGAGTATTAACTGAGCCTGGTAAAATATCATGAACTCTTATGCCATATTTTGTAAGCTTATCCTCTAATACTAGAGTCAAACCATGAACCCCTCCTTTGGAAGATCCATAAGCATATGAAGATGAACTACCTAAAACTCCAGCCCCTGAGCTTGTAAGAATAATTGTTCCGCTTTTTTGTTTTTGCATTATCGAAGCTACATGTTTTGTCATTAGGTAACTTCCTGTAAGATTGATGCTTATTACTGATTCCCATACTTCATCTGGGAATTCATCTAATTCTATAGATGCTCCTTGAAGAACACCAGCGAGATTTATTAATATATCAATACCTTCTAGCCATTGAGTCGCAGCTAAAACTCCTCCTGAAACTTGATTTGAATCCCTTACATCAACATTCCAATATCTTATATCAAAACCATCCTTAGTTAACTCATTTGTAAGATCTATCCCTGCTTCATTATTTACGTCAAAAATAGCTACTTTTGCTCCATTGTTGGCAAAAACTTTTACAACTTCTTTTCCAATCCCAGTCGAACCACCAGTGATTATAACTTTTTTGTTCTTCATCTCTATATTCATGATTTCTCCAAGTAGATTTTATAATTTATTCAGCAAAATGTTTTGCTACGTTTCTTCTTTGGATTTTTCCAGTTGCTGTTCTTGGCAGTTCATCTGCAAAATGTATTTTTTCAGGAATTTTGAAACTTGCTATGGAGTTTGAACAAAATTCTTGTATCTCTTTTTCTGTTACTTTAGAATTAATTACCAATGCTGCATGTACAACCTCACCATATTTTTCATCGGGAAAAGCAAAACATACAGCTTCGTTGACACTTGGGTGATTTAATAAGACAGCATCAACTTCAAGAGGAGATATTTTTTCTCCTCCTCTATTAATTAATTCTTTGATTCTTCCTGTTAGGTTTAGGTAACCATCTTCATCTATAAATCCCTGATCTCCAGTTCTAAACCATCCATTAACATATGAGTCTTTATTTGCGTCATTATTATTGTGGTACCCACTTGTTACATTTTCACCCTTAATTACTACTTCTCCTATTTTATTCGTTTCTAACATATCTCCCATGCTTTCCATGGACATAATGTTAATTTCTACTCCAGTGGGCTTTCCTACACTCCCAGCTTTTCTTTCCTCAGGAGGCATAGGGTTTGAGCTCATTTGATGTGAAGCCTCTGTCATTCCATAGGCTTCAAGTACAGGGGCTCCAAATCTTTCTTCTAAATCTACTAGTACCGATGGAGCAAGCGCTGCAGAGCATGATCTTATAAACCTAAATGATTTTTTGGGAGCTTGATCCTGATCTGCTCTAATCAATAAAATTTGATGTATAGTCGGCACTGCAGAATACCAAGTAGCATTATATTCTTTTTGTAATCCCCAAAAATTACTTGCAGAGAATTTTTCAGGAATTACTATTTGCCCTCCACTTGCTAGTGTCGATAAAGCTACTCCAATTAGTCCATGAACATGAAATAAAGGCATTACGACAAGAGCAATATCTTCTCCAGAAAGATTATATGTATTTATTATATTGTCTAACGACTTAAGTAAGTTTTTATGCTTTAATGGAACTCCTTTTGGCCTACTTGTTGTTCCTGAAGTATGAAGAAATAAACAAGAATTATTTTCATCAGGATCTGAAATATCTTTTTCTGCGTATTCTTCACTTTGAAAATCAATATATATGCTGCCATTATCAAATGAAACAGTAGAAACTGGAACACCTTTTGTGTTTGCTTGAGAAATCACTGGATGTCCTTCAGTAGTTATTATTAATGATGGGTTTATATCATCAAGATAAAAATTAAACTCTTCTTCTGTAAAATCTGGGTTTAGTGGAGCTGCAATAGAATTAGTCTTGGTGACTGCTAAGAAGCTAATCATAAACTCTGCATTATTTTTTAATACTATTATTATTGGTTTTTCATTTTGAGTTCCAAATGATGTTATTTTTTTTGATAACTCATCCACTAATATTTTAAGTTTTTTATAACTAATTTTTTCCTTATTTGGTATAGATATGGCTATGTCTGAATCTTTTCCAGATTCAAGTATGTTTGGTAATATGTTTTTCATTTTTCATAAAGTCTTGAGCAGTTTTTATTATAGTATAAAAAAAACTAGGATTCTAACAGTCTTTTCTGCCTAAATCTGCAGCTTCTTCAACAATTTCTACTGGAGTATTTCTTGCAACAATTAGTCTTAATTCTGACTCTCCTGTATTTACAGGTTGATGCATTGCTCCATCAGGAACAAATATAAAATCACCCTCACTTATATTTTCCTCTATTTCTAAATTTTCTCCATGAAGAAATAGTCCTTCTCCTGATAAAACATATATCGCAGATTCACAGTTAGTGTGAAAATGAGTTGTAGAGCACCTACTTTTAGGTATACTTGCAACAGCCATATGTATGTTTTTTGCATTGCTCAATCCTTCAGAAACTCCAGCCATTCTTATCATTGCTCCAGAGTTTATTTCTTGTTCTAGATTATTTTTTTTAGTTATAACTATTTTTTTCATAAATTTAATTTTTCTTTCTTCAAAATGTATTATAAATATAATATCGTAACTCAATAAAAAGGAGATGTAATGTACGGAACTATATTTAATTTGAATGTTAAAGTTGGTTACAAAGAAGAACTAATAAAATATATGAAATCAAATTCTGATACTCCAGATGGTATGGTGGCTTGGTTTTTGATGTCACCTGATGATTTATCTAAAGATCTAGTTGGTGTTGCAGTTTTTGAATCTAAAGAACATCACATAAAAAATGCCCAACGCCCAGAACAAAACAAATCATTTGAAAAGATGATGGAGTTTTTAGAGAGCGAACCTACTTGGACAGATGGAGAATTTCTAATTGGAGAAGTATCATAGATAGAATTTATGGATCTGAACAATCTCTAATGAATCCACAATTCTGACATATGATTTTACAGTGCAATTTTAGCGTTTCTGATGCACATATTTCACATGCTTCAGCGATAGTTTTCATGTGTAAATATTTATTTTCTAGATCTATATTCTTCTGTTTCAAAAGACCAACCTTTGATTTCACCTTTGTCATTTTTGGCAAAATCATATAGTTCATACTGTAGGACATTATAGATGAAAAACCAAACTATAAAAACCAAACAAAATATATATATACTCTTTCTTATCATTGGGATCTTTTCATAATATAGCTATGGTTATTATTTATTGTAATTTTCCTTTTTCCACTCGTTATATACATTTCTTCTTTTCTCCATGTATATTTTATAATCTTCAATAATCTTTTTCCTAAATGAATCTATTCTTTGATTTTCTGGAATTGGCGTACCCAAATAGTTTACGTTTGGAGGCCAGCTGTAAATATTATCTAAGCTATCAGGGATTGGTGTTGGTCTTTTCCAATGTTCTTCTTCTATATGAGAAGAAAACCAAATATGAAAAAACACTAATATAAATAAGCAAAATAGAACAATAAAAGGATATTTTAAGTCCTCCCTATTAACCATTTTATTTACCGGGGAGTATAGCTTTAATAAGAATCTTAATTGGCAGTATAATCAGTAATTTTATTGGTAATAGAATTATATTGAAAAAAAACATTTTTAAGTTTGTTGTTTAACTACTCATACATTATAACTAAAAAACCAAATTTATTTTGTTTTTTCTAAGTAGTATTTATATATGCAATATATCAAAAAAAAATAAAGATATAGAGTATTAATAAATCAACTACGAATGATCTTGACACCTG